>NZ_WMEU01000014.1 GCF_009856295.1 Pontibacillus yanchengensis
TCGATCCACAACAATCACCCCGAAGGGATCATGTTGCTTCACGCGCTCGACTTGCATGTATTAGGCACGCCGCCAGCGTTCGTCCTGAGCCAGGATCAAACTCTCCATAAAATGAAGAAGTTCGCCTTTGCATCATTCAAAATGATTACTGGCTAATTCGTTAAAAAATTAACAGGTTGTTTACAAGTTGTTTTGTTCAGTTTTCAAAGATCAAATGTTTCGTTGTTTCGCTCTGTCGCCAAAACAGCGACTTAATCAGTATAACATTTCGCCGATTTCAAGTCAATAACTTTTTTGTTATTTATTTTTTCTCGGTTGCTGTTTTTTTGCCGCCGTCGTTAGCGGGACATCTACCAATGTATCATTTTTCGAAAGGGAAAGTCAATAACTTTTTTGTTTTTTGATTTTCTCTTCTTTCGGTTAATGAGTTTTTGTTGCTGTCTTCAGCGCAACGTTTAATAATATACCACGTAGCTTAGGAAATGTGCAATAGTTTCATAAGATTTTTTTATATTTTATCAATCTCCCTATTTATTTCTTTAACAAACAAACTATGAACAAAAGCGCAAGCGCCCACATAGCGACGCACAAACTGCTGCCAACAGGATATGGGTAGGTTCGATGATACTACGTGATGTAGCAATTTTAATCGAACTTCACCTGATTGCGTAGGAGATAAAGAAAACACGAAAACATGAGTGATCTAATGTTAACTTATCGTAAGGTGGGGTTAGGAAGGTTGGTAGTTATTGGGCTCTGGAGCTAGAACAAGTAAGTGCTAACCACTTACTTGTTCTTCACTATTAAAAAAGATGCCCGTGGTTGAATCAATCAAAAAGGCGCCCAGATTTATTATCTGAGCGCCTTTCCTCACTTCTTAGTCACGATGCCTCATTTGAGGGAATAGCAATACGTCACGAATAGATGGCGAGTTCGTTAGTAACATAACGAGTCGATCAATCCCAATTCCTAAACCGCCAGTAGGTGGCAAGCCATATTCAAGAGCTTCCAAGAAGTCTTCATCCATCATATGTGCTTCCTCGTTACCTTCTTCCCTTTCTTTTAACTGAGCTTCAAAACGTTGTCGTTGGTCTACTGGATCATTCAGCTCAGAGAACGCGTTTGCATGCTCACGACCTACAATGAACAGTTCAAAACGATCTGTAAAGCGACCGTCTTCTTTGTTTTTCTTTGCCAGTGGTGAAATCTCTAACGGATGACCGTAGACAAAGGTTGGCTGAATCAGCTTCTCCTCCACATAGTGTTCGAAGAACTCGTTTACAATATGACCAAATGTCATATTTTCTTCATATGAAACTCCGTGTTCTTTCGCAAGGGATTTTGCTTCTTCATCGGACATATCCTTCCAGAAGTCAACGCCAGTATATTCTTTAATTGCATCCACCATGTGTAGCCTTGTCCATTCTGGCTCTAGATTCACTTCGTAATCTCCATATTGAACAACCGCTGTTCCAAGAACATCTTTCGCAATATGGCCAATTACGTTTTCGGTAAGGGTCATGATATCGTGGAAGTCTGCATAAGCCTCATAAAGCTCGAGCATAGTAAATTCAGGGTTGTGTCGAGTAGAGACTCCTTCGTTACGGAATACTCGGCCAATTTCATATACTTTTTCCATTCCACCAACAATTAGACGTTTGAGGTGTAACTCAATAGCAATACGCATATATAACGGCATGTCCAATGCATTATGATGAGTAATGAATGGACGTGCAGAAGCACCACCAGGAATGGCATGCATCGTCGGCGTCTCCACTTCTAAGAACCCTTTATCATCAAAATAACGGCGCATGGACTGGATGATTTTACTCCGCAATACGAAGGTGTCACGACTTGCAGGGTTTGTGATTAGGTCCAAGTAACGTTGACGATAGCGCTGCTCAATGTCTTTTAGACCATGGAATTTTTCAGGTAGTGGGCGTAGGGATTTGGTTAGCATATGGAACTCTCGTACTTTCACGGAAAGTTCGCCTACTTTTGTTTTAAATACAGTTCCTTCTACTCCTACAATGTCACCAATATCAGCTGATTGGAACAATTCGTACGCTTCTTCCCCAACTGTATCTTTTCGTACATAGATCTGAAGCTGACCTGTTAAATCTTGAACATGGGCAAACCCAGCTTTACCTTTTCCACGCTTGGTCATGATTCTTCCAGCTATTGTCGTTGGGATTTGCTGCTCTTCTAAGTCTTCTTTTGTCATTTCATCATATGCTTGTTTTAGTTCTTCTGAAAAATGCGTCCGTTCAAATTTATTTCCAAAAGGATCGAGGCCATTTTGGTGAAACTGATCTAACTTTTCCCGGCGTACCCGCATTAAATCATTTATTTCTTCCGTCATCTTGATCACTCCAATTTTTATTCATTACCGCATCTATGATAAGACTGCTGTTTTTATGACAGTCTCTTACAACTTAAAACCCTTTCTTCTCTCACTATTATAAAGAAACCTTCATTCGGGTTTGTAGTTCTTCAACGAACTCATTAAGAATCTTTAACAGTCGCTCTCTGGAAGTTGCTTCATTAATGCGATTACGTACTTTCCCATTTTCTTTTAAGACTTTTAAATACCAGGTAGCATGTTCACGCGTTTCCATGATAGCCGTTCTTTTCACCATCAAAGCGAATTAAACAATCCTCATGGTGTCTGCATACTTCTATTTTATCATGTGAAGTTGGTTCATCCACAAATTCACCCGTTACAAGTACTAGTGCTAAGGTACATAACCCAAAATCCCCCTAGATACATGAAGCTTACTCTTTTGGAGTTAATTCCTGTACCGGTATATTTAACTCTATTGAGGTTTTATTGATTACCTGTTCGTTGGGAAGTCTACTCCCCCGCTCGATTTCACCCAGAACCGATACAGATATACCTATAGCACGGGCGAATGATATTTGGGTATAGCCCTTCAACTTTCGGTAGGCCCTGATGCGTTTTCCCCATTTTTCAGTTTCCATTGTCTTACTCCCTTTTTCTCATCATCTGCTAGTTCAGACAATAACTGTTCCACGGTTCTCTCATATACTGGTATATATAAATGCGAATCTATATCATACAATGGCACGAGTACAAAAGCCCGCTCGTGTAACCTTGGATGTGGCACGATTAATTGCTCTGTTTCAATATTTTCTTGATTATACAATAAAATGTCAAGGTCTATCGTTCTAGGACCCCATTCCACAGAACGTTTCCTTCCTAATTTTTGTTCGATAGATTGACAATAAGCTAGTAATTCAACAGAAGCAAGGTTTGTCTGAATTTTTATGACGCCGTTTAAAAAGTCACCTTGCTCAGTATAACCTACCGGGACCGTTTCATAAATAGCTGACGATTTAATAACCTCAATTTGCTCATGAAATGCTAACTGCTCGATTGCCTCTGAGATGAACTTGTATCTAGGATGGATATTAGAGCCCAACGCTATATAAGCTTCTACCATTCTAGGGGCGCTCCCTATACATTTCGATGGCAACGGATTCGTAATGACCAGGAATTGGAGGGTTTGGCTTTATTACTTTAACGTTCACAGCATGTAGCTTAGAGAAGGATTGGAATAATGAAGCCGCAATTTCCTCTGCTATTGCTTCTACCAGTTGTTTAGCTTCTCCTTCCACTACCTCTTGGGTTACCTCATATATTTGCCCATAATTTATACTTTCGTTCATGTCATCGGTTTCGCCTGCCTGTTTTAAATCTAGTTCTAGTTGTAAGTCGACTAGAAATCGTTGGCCTAGTTTATTCTCTTCTGGGAATAAACCGTGATACCCATAAAAACTCATTTGATTCATTAAGATCTTATCCATGTTTATCTTCTCCCTTCCCTAACATTGCATCCATCATTTTTGTCATTCGAGCAATTGGTTTCACATCATGAACCCTAACAATGTCTACACCCTTGGATAAACCAAGACAAACTGTTGCACCTGTTCCTTCCATACGCTCTTCCACGGGTAAATCCAACACTTCCCCTATGAAGGACTTACGCGAAGTACCTAGCAATATAGGATAACCTAATTCATTGAATTCTTCTAAATGTCTCATAACTTTCATGTTATCAGACGATGTTTTCGCAAAGCCTACACCAGGATCCAAAATAATGTTATGTGGCTTCACCCCAGCTTCTTCTACTAGTTGAACACTCTCGCGTAAATCATCTTTCATATCATGTAATAGATGCGTATAATTCTTGTCCAATCGATTATGCATTAGGATAATGGGGACTTGATAAGCCGCTGCAACATTTGCCATTTCTGAATCGTGTTTCGCTCCCCAAACATCGTTTATGATAGAAGCTCCAGCCTCAATAGCTGATCTAGCTACTTCCGCCTTATAGGTATCTATGGAAATAGGGACGTCAATTTCATGTTTCAACGCCTTAATAATGGGAAGAACACGTTCAAGTTCTTCTTCCGCTGAAACAGGATCATGTCCAGGACGTGTAGACTCTCCTCCAACATCAATGATGTGAGCACCATCATGTTCCATTTGTTTTGCTTGAATAAGCGCCCCTTCTACTTCATCATACTGTCCTCCATCTGAAAATGAATCGGGAGTTACATTCAAGATTCCCATTACAAGACTATGTTGATCAAGGTCATAGTTCTTTTCTTTTGTACGAAGTATTCGTGCCATAAAACGTAAGCTCCTTTTCCGTTCATCTTTTCCCTTACTATTGTACACAATCTATCCATGATATTCATTTCTTGTGAAAGTATATTTGGTGTTCCTGAAAGCAGAACGCAAAAAAGCCCCACCCAACATCGGGTAGGACTTCTGCAAACGTGTTATTCTTGTTCAAAATTATAAAGTGGTGTAGAAAGGTAGCGTTCTCCATTACTAGGTACAATGGCTAACACCTTTTTGCCTTTGCCCAGTTGTTTCGCTACTTGTTTTGCTGCATATAAAGCAGCTCCGGTAGAGATCCCACCTAATAAACCTTGTGTTCTAGCAGCTTCTCTAGCGGTTTCAAAGGATTGTTCATTTGTAACAGACAGTACTTCGTCATAAATTTTTGTATCCAAAATCTCTGGAACAAAGCCTGCACCAATACCTTGAATCTTGTGCGGCCCTGGGCTTCCTCCTGAGAGAACTGGAGAACCTTCTGGCTCTATGGCATAAATTTTAATATTCTCATAGTTTTCTTTCAGCACTTTTCCTGCCCCTGTAATAGTACCACCAGTACCAATACCTGCTACGAATGCATCCAACTGATCACCCATTTGCTCTACAATTTCTGGTCCCGTTGTCTTTTCGTGAACTGTTGGATTTGCTTGGTTGTTAAATTGTTGAGGCATGAAGTATCCATGTTCTTTTTGCAGTTCAGTAGCTTTTTGAATAGCTCCCTTCATCCCGTCACTACCTGGCGTTAACACTAACTCCGCCCCGTAAGCACGTAACAGGTTGCGACGCTCTTGACTCATGGTATCAGGCATCACTAGTATAGATTTATACCCTTTAGCAGCAGCAACCATAGCCAAGCCTATCCCTGTATTACCGCTTGTTGGTTCTATAATCGTATCACCAGGTTTAAGAGCTCCCTTTTCTTCTCCATCCTCAATCATGGCTAGAGCGATTCTGTCTTTCACAGAACTTCCAGGATTCATAAACTCTAATTTCACATAAATATCAGCACTATCTTCATCTCCATAACCGTTCAACTTTACAATTGGAGTGTTTCCAATTAAGCCCGCAATCGAATCTGCAATTTTCATTATTCCCCACCTCATAATTCCAAGTATTTTTATAAGCATTATTGTATATAATGTATTCGAATTAATCAGAAATGTCAAACATTAAACTCACTTTTTCTCTATCTTATGTCCTAGAAGCATGGCTCATACTTTTGAATTAGTACTTTATGGAAGAGGAAACACTTTATCATGTTCATCCAATTCTATTTTTAGTGGCGTGTTTTCTAAAAAAAAAAAGCGATTCATTTAATCGCCATACATCCAATTTACATTTAATTCTTCCCATAGGACTTTAGCTGAATATGAATCGCCAACATAATCTAATGCCAGTTGTCTTTTTATTTGATTTTTTAATTCATCATAGGTAAACGATATACCTGGTAACGTTCGATGTAATTTTATTATGGTGTAGCCTTGGTTTGTTTTAAAGGGTTTACTATAGGCATCACTCGAAAGCTTTTGGGCGTGCTCGTAATATTCAGAAGGAAAGTAAGCACTCTCCTTTGAAAAGTAACCTAAGTATCCACCTTTCTCACTTGATGACTCGTCACTCGAGTATTCTCTTGCCAGCACATTAAAGGACGCACCTTCTTGAAGTTCCTTGGTAATTTTATTTGCTTCAGCCTCTGAGGAAACAACGATATGGGAGAGTTGAAAAGTTTCAATGAAATCGAATTGTTCTTTATACGAATCATAGTAATCCTTTATAGCACCTTCATTGATTTTGATATCACGTGTAATAAGCTCATCTAAATAATAATTATACGTAATTTGATCTTCCCATTGCTCCCGTTTTGTTTGAATCAATTGATCTTTGGTGACGGTTAGCATGGTCTCCATAAGGGCTAATTCCCGTTCAATCAGCTTCCCCTCTATTTGAATATCATTTTGCTCTGCTAGTTGAAACACAATCTCTTTATTAATTTGCTCCTCTAACACTGCTTCACCATGCTGTTCCTTCATAGAGGTTAACCAAGCCTGCTGGGTGATCTCAGTTTCACCCACCTTGGCTACCGGTTCCCTTTCATCCTCTTCTGCAACTGGCTGTGCTTGTTTTTCTTGACTCGGTGATACTTGTTTCTCGGAGTTCAGCACTAAGAACAATGTCGTTACATTTGTTACGAATAAAACAACAATAATTCCCCACAAAACCTTTCTAGTCATACCAACCACCTTTTTTATGCTGACTTAAGCTTCTGCTAGCAGTGTTCTTAATTCATCTTCTGTAAAGTGGTACTGTTCGTTACAAAAGTGACAAGTTGCTTCTGCACCATGATCTTCATCAATCATTTTCTGCAATTCATCGTCACCTAAACCTTTTAACGCATTCTCTAATCTTTCTCTTGAACAACGGCATTTAAATTGAACCGGTGTATTACTTAAAACCTTAACATCTCCACCCTGTAAGAGTTTTTCTAGAATCTGCTCAGGGGTATGACCTTGATCAATTAGCGTTGAAATGGATGGTAGGGCATTAATATTTTCTTCGATTTTCGAAATCGTCTCGTCATCAGCTCCAGGCATCATTTGAACAATAAACCCGCCAGCAGCTTTTATAGATAAATCCGGATTTACTAATACTCCTGCTCCAACTGCAGAAGGAATTTGTTCTGAATTTGCGAAATAATACGTGAAATCTTCACTAATTTCCCCAGTCACCATTGGTACTTCACCTGTGAAGTAATCCTTCATTCCAACATCTTTCACAACACTGAGTGTTCCACTCGTTCCAACAGCACGCGCTACATCTAACTTTCCATTATTGTTTAGATCAAAGTCTACATGAGGGTTGGTTAAATAGGCTCGTACATCACCATGTGCGTTTGCATCGGCAATAATACCACCGATTGGGCCTCCACCCTCTACCTTAACTGTTATTTGATCTTCACCTTTTAGCATAGCCCCCATCATTACTGATACCGTTAATGTACGTCCAAGGGCAGCCGAAGCTGTCGCGTACGTATCTTGACGACGCGTTGCTTCTCCTACTGTATCTGTTGATTCGATGGCATAAGCACGGACCTTTCCATCAAATGCAGTTGAGCGAATTAAATAATCTCCCATGATGTTCATTCTCCTTTATCTGTAGAATTTCCTTCATTTCTTAAGTAGATTTCATATAAGCCTTTTAAAGTAAGGTATGGATCTACGACATCAATAGTGCGCGATTCTTCAGCGAACAGCATTGCTAAACCACCTGTAGCAATGACACTTGGTGTTTTGTTAGATTGCTCCTTCATTCGCCTCACTACTTCATCAACTTGTCCCACATACCCATAGAATATTCCTGTTTGCATAGCTTCAACCGTAGACGTGCCAACAACGTTTTGTGGAGCTAATATCTCTATGCGTGGAAGCTTAGCTGCTTTTGCATATAAAGCCTCTGTAGAAATATTAACACCTGGTGCGATGGCTCCCCCAACATATTGCTCTTTTTCATCCACATAGCAATACGTAGTAGCCGTACCAAAATCAATAATCACTAGCGGTCCGCCATGTTCTTTTATAGCTCCAACAGCATTAACTATTCGGTCAGCACCTATTTCGTGCGGGGATGGGTAAGTCATCTCTAACCCCGGATTTACCATAGAATCCCCAACAATCAAAGGTGATTCTTGAAAATAACTGTGACACATTCGTTCTAGAGCATACATAATTGGAGGAACTACCGAGGATATAATAATGCCATGAATATGACTAAAAGATAAACCATCATGCTCAAACAATGATTTGATAAGCATGGCATACTCATCTTCTGTTTTATAACGATCGGTGGCAATTCTCCATTGATACTGTATTTCACCTTCATCAAAAACACCTAAAACGGTATTTGTATTTCCAACATCTAGCACAAAAATCATTGTATTCACCGCTTCCATTCACAATATGACGCATTTATCATATCATATCTTCTTAAATGGGGTATCCTCATTCATTGATAGCTTGAGTACAATGCGGAAGACTATATAACAAAAGCGCAAGCGCCCTGGAAGCAACGTATATACCGCGAACTACCCAACAAAAAAACTGCTCCGTAGCCTATATGGCAGGAGCAGTTTTTCATTCGTTATTCTTTTCTATGATCTTCTTCAGAAGATGTGTTTTCGTCTTCATCTAGAACTTGGTCTTGGTCTTGGTCTGTTTGCTCTTCTTCAGCTTTTGAATTGATGTTTACTTTTACATCAGATTCTGATCTCTTGTTGCTTTCTTTAATTCGAGCTGCTTCAGAATCCTCTGGAAGTTCACCTTTTTCGAATAATGATCTAATTTCAGATGCATCAAGCGTTTCAACTTCAAGAAGGGTTTTTGCAATCAGTTCAAGCTGTTCTTTGTTTTCCGTAAGAATGTGTTTCGCACGGTCATAACATTCTTTCACAATGCGTTGAACTTCTTGATCAATTTCATAAGCGATTTGATCACTGTAGTTCTGTTCATTTTGAATGTCGCGGCCTAAGAATACTTGGCCACCTCCACCACCAAATTGAAGTGGTCCTAGTTTGTCACTCATACCATATTCGGTAACCATTTTACGAGCGATGGTTGTCGTACGTTCGAAGTCATTGCTGGCACCTGTGCTCACTTCACCGAACATAACCTCCTCGGCTACACGTCCACCTAGTAGACCTGTAATCTTATCAAGAAGCTCTGGCTTGGTCATCATAAAGCGGTCCTCTTTAGGAAGCATTACAGCATAACCACCAGCTTGGCCACGAGGTACGATGGTAACCTTGTGTACAGCGTCCGCTTCATCAAGAACCATACCAATGATGGTGTGTCCACTTTCGTGGTGAGCGACAATGTTACGTTCTTTTTCAGATACGACACGACTCTTCTTGGCTGGACCAGCAATAACACGGTCAATGGCTTCATCAATGGACACCATGTCGATTTTCTCTTTATCAGAACGAGCTGCTACTAAAGCTGCTTCGTTTAATAAGTTCTCTAAGTCTGCACCAGAGAAACCAGGTGTACGCATTGCAATCGTATGAATATCGACGGACTCTTCATCTAAAGGCTTGTTGCGAACGTGTACTTGTAGTACTTCTTCACGGCCTTTCAAGTCAGGACGGTTTACAGTGATTTGACGGTCAAAACGTCCAGGACGAAGTAATGCTGGGTCAAGAATGTCAGGACGGTTTGTTGCGGAGATAATGATAATTCCTTCATTTGCTCCGAACCCATCCATTTCAACAAGTAGCTGGTTTAGTGTTTGTTCACGTTCATCGTGACCTCCACCTAGTCCAGCTCCACGTTGACGTCCTACTGCATCAATCTCATCAATAAAGATAATACATGGTGCGTTCTTTTTCGCGTTTTCGAATAAATCACGAACACGAGAGGCACCTACACCAACAAACATTTCAACGAAATCCGAACCACTGATGGAGAAGAATGGTACTCCTGCTTCTCCGGCTACGGCACGTGCTAACAATGTTTTACCTGTACCTGGAGGTCCTACTAAAAGAACCCCTTTCGGAATACGTGCACCAATCGCTGCGAATTTACGAGGATCTTTTAAGAAGTCTACAACCTCTACTAGTTCCTGCTTCTCTTCATCAGCACCGGCTACGTCCTTAAAGCGAACTTTCTTCTTATCCTCACTAAATAGCTTAGCCTTACTCTTACCAAAGTTCATGACTTTACTTCCGCCACCCTGTGCTTGGTTAAGTAAGAAGAAGAAAAGAATGAAAATAATCACAAAAGGAATGATGGATGTTAAGAATGTAACCCACCCACTTGGTTCTTCAGCAGCTTCAAAGCTGAAATCTTCACCAAGTCCTTGTTCTTCAGCAATGTCTGTTAAATTACTCACAATTTGTTCATTGTCAGGAATAATAGCAGTGTATGAATTATTACCTTCTTCATCACCTGAAGCAAGCTTACCTGTTACATTGTAAGCATGGTTCGTATATTGAACAGTCATTGTTTCAATTTGACCGTTACTTAATTGCTCTTTAAATTGCGGATAGCTTAATTGGGTATCTTGTTGGTTGTCACCATTAAAGAGACCTACAACCCCAATTACAACTAAAAAGATTAACGCATAAAATATGGTGTTGCGAAATACTCGGTTCATTGCCTACCTCCTCCCAGGCGAGAAAACTATAGTAAATAGTACCATACGTGTAAGTTTTTATACAACTAATATCCTTTGAAAAGACGTGTATGGTAAGAAAGGAATTAACTGTTGGTCTTACTTAAGGATATATATGAAGAAAAGCTTGATTTATTCGCTTTCCTCTCCACCATACACAGAAGGTTTTAGAACTCCTATGTAAGGAAGGTTTCGATATCTTTCTTGATAGTCTAACCCATAACCCACAACGAATTCATCTGGAACTTCAAAACCTGCTAAATCGGCTTTTACATCTCCTTTACGCCCAGAAGGCTTATCAAGAAGTGTTACAATTTTGATGGATCTTGCTTTACGATATTTAAACAAGTCCACAAGATAACTGAGAGTTAAGCCACTATCTATAATATCTTCGATAATAAGCAAGTCTCTTCCTTCAACTTGTGTGTCTAAATCCTTAACAATTTTTACTTCGCCAGATGATTGCGTGGTACCATGATAACTTGATACATCCATGAAATCCATTTCGAGATAAGTTTCTACCCGTTTTAATAAATCAGACATAAACGGCATAGCACCTTTTAGAACGCCCACAACAAGTGGAAATCTTCCTTCATATTCCTCTGTTAATTGTGAGGCCAGTTCACTAATTTTGCTTTGGATTTCCTCCTCAGATATCAAAACTTTTTCAATATCGGTATGCATTTTCCATCCTCCTAGAAGTTCTCTTGATTCTTATAAGTAAGATGTAACCAGGTTTCGGAGTTATTGGCTTCAACTCGTGCTTTTTGTAGCGATACGACCCAAAGGATTTGACCATCGTCATCTGTAACAATAGGCCATCGATCTCGTTTCGCTTTAGGAATCTTTTGATCAATAAACAGGTCTTTCACCTTTTTATGCCCATTCATTCCTCTTAAGGCAATTTTATCTCCTGCTCTTCTTGTGCGAACATGCAAAGGTAGTGTGACTTTACTACGATCACACACAAAATGATGTTGATTCCATTCTGTTGATTCCCCACTTAATTCAGCATGCACGCTTGTCCTATCAAGCAAGAGCACCGTACCTGGTACAGATAGTTGAAAATGAAAAGATCCACCGCCTTCCTCATATGAAAAGGTGAATTCAATCTTTTCATACGAGCGAACAACAAACAATCCGTCAGGCAAATTCATTGATGATTGCGGTGTCCTCGCCTTCAACAATTGTTTGAATTGCTCCCAATGATGATAGGATAAATCATTAGGTGATTTTTCATAAAGATAGTTTAATATTAGATGAAAGGTTCGCCTTTGTAAAGATGAAGAAGTCTTGAGAAATTCAGATCGATTAAATTGTATCAAATCTTCCTTTTTCGTAAACATGGATGTATCGAAAAGGTTGGTCGCTTCCTTCTGCAAAAAAACCTCATCCTCCGTTGCATACTCATTGAAAACTTGCACATGCTCATGGATTTTAGCATTTTGATCCTTTAGAAAAGGTAATACCTCATGGCGAAATGCATTTCTAGTATAGTAGGATGATTCGTTGGAAGGATCCAAACGAGGTTGTATTAACTGCTTTTCACAGTATTCCTCTATATCCGTTTTCGTTACACATAAGAATGGGCGAATAATATTCCCTCGACCAAATGGTCTTTTTACTGCCATCCCTTTTATGTTCATAGGCTCTACTCCACGTGTCATCCTCATAAACACCGTCTCTACTTGATCATCACCATGATGACCCATAGCTAGGAAATCCGCCTGATACTGTTCCAATTGCTGCTCAAAGAACTGATAACGCATTGTCCTTGCAGCAACTTGCGTGCCAAGATTATGTTTCTTTTTAAAACCAGGGACATCTAATGTTACTGCTTTACACTCTATTCCCCACTCATTGCAAATTGATGTTACATATTTCACATCTTCTTGAGAACCCTCTCCTCGCAAGGAATGATCTACGGTCAACGCAATAAGACGAAAATTCCAATTGTGTTGGATGCTCTTAAAATAATGAAGAAGGGCCATAGAATCTGGCCCTCCAGATACAGCGACAAGAATCGTCGCATGATGTTGAAACAATTGATGTTTTCGAGCAAATTGATCGACCTTCAGGTTAAACAACCGCTCCACTCCGTTCTAATCTTTCTGAATATATCATCCTTTATCGTATCATTTATTTCATTCTACCTGCAAAGTTTATGACTATATCCATTGTAGAAGAATATAAACAATATAAAACATACACACCACAACTACTATTCCCATACCTTCC
Organism: Pontibacillus yanchengensis; assembly: GCF_009856295.1. NCBI lineage: Bacteria > Bacillati > Bacillota > Bacilli > Caryophanales > Bacillaceae > Pontibacillus > Pontibacillus yanchengensis. The sequence goes on from NZ_WMEU01000014.1 coordinate 13,049, forward strand.
CATAAATATTTAGACTGCCGTCCAGGAGGAGACGATTTCACTGTTTTTTTTACTTGATGCTTATGTTTTTGCATTCGGGATGGTGTTGAATGCCTGGTCTTCGTATGGGTGTTTTTCAATAATATATGTTGCATATCAACCTTCATTTGCTCACTGGTTGTATAATCACCATAAAGAGCCTTTTGAATGACTGTTTGGTAAGGCTTCAACTCATTTGTTTGCTGAAGCTTGCTAAGTAGTACTTTCTCCGGATTTGTACCTTTTTCAAATCGTTTTGGATGATAAAGATGAAGCATGACCATTGCTAATGCAAAAAGATCATAACTAGCTTCTGCTTTTCGTGACCCCATACCCCAGTAACCGCGATCATAAAACTCAGTGTACTCTTTTATTGCTCTTCCTTGTTGAGTTGTCCCTCCGACATCTATCCATCGAAGTTTGGCTGGTGGATAAGTAACAATTAAATTTTCTGTTTTCAAATCCCCGAATATCCAACCCGTTTCATGGAGCTGCTGTAGATCACTAAGTAATTGAACAACCAAAATCCCTAACCACTCATGGCCATGTTCCTTTATAAACGTGGTGAGTTCTTTACCTCTCAAATACTCCATAACATAGAATGAGATTTTCTCTCCATTTGGTTGCACCCAATCATCTACATCCAACAAAGAAGGTCCAAGGGTCTTACCTTGAACCTTTTGAAAGGTCTTTAGTACATTAACTTCTGTTGTAATAGAAGAACTATTGAGACTAAATTTAATAGCAACGTGCTTCCGCCCTTCCTCAGCTAAATAAACAGTTCCACAAGCACCAGACCCAAGTTTTTTTATAATGCGATAGGAGCGATTGTACCATTTTCCAGTTACAAACGCTCCAAGTCTTACCTCAATATCCTGGTTCTTCCCTGGCTGATTCATCACGAGTCATTAAACTCCTCAGGTTTCTCTTTTTCTCAAATTGTTGTATGGCTGATCGTAAAGCAGGTCCGGTTGGTGTAATCCCACCGCTTGTTAGCTTTGGAAAAACGGAAGATATGGAGTCAAGCTTTGGCGTCCAATCCATGATTTTATCTATGTCTCTTCGCTTTCCTGGGAATGAATATATGGAGAACTTGTTTTTTCCCATACGGGCATTTAAGCTAAGGGATAAGTCATAAAGAGAATCTTGAACGGTTGGCAGTTTATTATGCATACTGGCACTCGTATCTACTAAAACGAGTACTTCTAAGTCACATGTCTCGCCTAAATCCTCTACTACTTCCATCACTTCTCCACGTTTTTCTGGAGATAACTCTTCTATACTCTGATTCGGTCCTAATATTTGCTGCAATTCTTGATTGACCACTCCTTGGAGTGTTTGGGTCATAGCTTGTCGGGTCACCATTTGAACGGTTTGGGATAAAGACTTTGCATAAACAATCTGACTAACCCCACCACCAGACATCGCTATCTCTTCTACTTCTTCTAAACCCTCAGGCTGTTCAGACTGATCGTTCTCCAGCACACCAATGACATTGATTGTAACACCTTGTTGGTGGGCTAATGTAGCAACAGCCGATGGATCTTCACCCTGGTTAGAGCATCCATCAGTTATTAATAATATCTGCTTCAACATACCTTTACTCATGATCTATCTCCTCCTCCGAATTCTACTACCATCTTCGACGTGAAGAGAGGAAAATATACTTATAGATTTGTATTTAACAACGACAGTATTTTCAGCCATTTGTGAGATATTTTGTAGGGAATTACGCACTGGGGCTTTTATTGAGAAAGATGACACTCGACTTTTTTAACTCATTTTGTAAGATAAGTTCAGGGAGCTGGATTTAGACATGTAAGCGCCAGCACTTATGCTTTCTTTACTTGGAACAAAAATAGCGAACCCTTTAAAAATAAAGAGTTCGCTATCATTTTATTGTGCATTTCTCATCACCGGGATAGCAGCCCATTCCGGGACATTTCGATTGATTTTAGCGACTACGACTGTCATATCGTCTTCTATCGCACCAGACCTCGTCCGCACTACTTCTTCCAATAATAAGTCCGCAATATCTTGAGGATCTTCTGTTTTCATATCACGGATTTTTCGTTTCAGCCATTGGTCTACATTTTCAACATGCTTTGGTCCTTCAAATATTCCGTCACTCATCATGATTAAAATATCGCCCGCTTTTAATTCTTCACTTACAACATCCACTTCAAATTCTTTAATAATCCCAATCGGTAAATTACTCGACTCTATTTTAATAAGCTGATCTCCTCGCTTTATGAAGCTTGGAGTGGATCCGATCTTCAAGAATTTAACAGCAGCATCATGTAAATCAACTACAGCTAAATCAAGGGTTGAAAAGATTTCATCTGTAGTCCGTAATGAAAGAATCGAATTAATCGACTTAATGGCTACACGTTCTTCAATACCCGACTGTAAAATCTGTTGAAGCAATCGTAAGGTTTCCATGCTTTCCACATGAGCTCGCTCACCATTTCCCATCCCATCACTAATCGCTACAGCATATTTTCCCGCACCTAGTTCCATCGTGGAATAACTATCACCAGATACCAACCCACCATCTTTAGCCGCATGTGATACTCCAGTATCAATAACGTACTTTCTCGCCGAACCAAACGAGAAGTAACAATATCCATTTGGAAACGGTGATATCTCTTCTTGTTTAACTACAATGGTTTCATCAAGTATTTCAGAAATCACCGGGGCAACAATCTTAGCTCCTTCTCCCTTATAATCATAGAAGGAGAGCGTCATCTCAATATCCACATTGCCTGCGTCTAGACTATAGATTTCCATTTGCTCTATTTCAAAGCCCATGCTCTTTAACGCCTCAACAATCTCTTCTTCTTGAAAATCATGATTTTCTCTCTCTTTTAATATCTCTTTAGCAAAATCCCCCATTACTTCTGATACACCGTTCAGTTGTTCTGCTACGAACCTACGACTCTCTAGCACTTGTTTCTTCAATCGCTTGTTCGCCTGATAAAAGGATAACTCATGATTCATCGTTTCAATCACTTTACTCGACTTTGCACAATGCTTTTCAAAATCCATTTGTAATTTACGTTTATTTTGGAACGTTCCTTCATCTAAGCTTGTCATCATTTCTTGCATATATCCATACGTTTGTTCAAAGTTTTGAGCCCAGCATCGATCCTTTTTAAAGCAGGATTGACACGTCTTCTCCGTTACATTACTTAAGAAATAATCCGTCTCCCTTGTATCTTGATCGTCCTCCACCTGCAATTGCACCTGGGAAAAACTCTTCGACAAAGCCTGGAATACTTGCGAGAATTGATCAACACGATTTGCCGTCACATTTCTAACTTTTTGTAAATACTGCTCTTGTTGTTGAGAGTGTTCATTTGTTCCCGGTATATACCTGGCTAATTTCCGTATCCATGACTCAGGAGTTAATAAGAAAATCAACACGGCCACAGAGGTTTCCAGTAATGATGGTGCTAGTGCCTCAAATCCCTCCCCATAAATACCAATCAATAACGTCCCTACAAATAACCCCATACCTACACCTAGTTTTTTACCGTCTTTTAATAATCCCCCTAACAAACCAGAAAACGCTAATAAACTCATTTGATATAAGCTTGCCACATTCGCCAAACTAAGAATTAACCCCGTTACCACACCAACAGTAGAACCTATAGCTGCTCCCCCTACATACGCTAGCCATAGTACAAGGTATCTTGATAACACTTGCTCTAATGAAACATCATAAATTTGCCATCCAATGGTTCCAGTAAGAACCGAAGCTAACAATATAATCATGCAGACAATTTCTTCATTTTTTAAGGATTGTTTAAACCGTTTTGGTGATAATAGCGGAATGCTTTGCATAAAAATTAAAACAAGGATCGCACTAAGACCAGCTTCAACTACCGCTAACATCCAATCGTACGCTTCTATATCGCTTGAGAACGAGTAAAGAGTAGACCTTGTCCCGATACTTGCAAAGAAAACAAAGAAAGGTAATAGTTTTTGTTGATTCCGAAACTTATGAAAAATAAATGCAAAAACAAAGAAAAGCATCATCGCTAGAAATACATAGATACTATGGTGCCAATGTAACGTGATGGAGCCTGCCAATACAGCGAACATAACCTTTAAGGACTTACCTTTTCGCATAAGCCATACTGAAGCGAGAAAAGAAAGGGCAAAAGGCGATACTGAAGATAATACAACCGCTCTACCTAGTAAAAATCCCACTAAGAAGAGAAGCCAGCCCCTTTCTATAAAAAATACCTTCACCTGCTCCCCCATCTTCCGCTTCCATTTATCCAATGTATGTGCGCCATTCCCCTTCATGGCTTTTACACTTCCTCTTGTTATGGATCCCATCATCCTATATCAGTCCTCCCTGTTGTTATATTTAACCATAGGAGACAAGCTTATTTTGTCAAAACATCAGAAGCACTTCATAAAAACATTCGACTTCTTTCTGCTTGCAAAAGGATGATTCGCCATAAAAGAGGACTATTATAAATAATTGCTTCGGTAATGCTGTCGTAAATCCAAACCATTCATAGATTCCTCACGAAGGAAAAAGGGAATAAGAAAACACAGGAGCCCTGCTAGCTACGTATAAGCTGAACTAAACCTCAACAAGTGAAAAAAGCGCAAGCGTTCGATGTTGACTTATCGACCGGAGATGAAGGAAGAATACTAGTCACTATGCGCTATAGCTAGACATGTAAAAAACCAAAAACTTATACTTTCCTTACTTTTAAAAAAATCTAATTTAATTTATTGACACCATTTTTTTAGTAGTGTAATATATTCCTTGTGACTTTGAGATAAAAATTAACAAGTTGATGAAGAAAATATAAAACATTTTCTAATAAATACGTTGATTTTATTTGTAAATGGCGGTGTAGCTCAGCTGGCTAGAGCGTACGGTTCATACCCGTGAGGTCGTGGGTTCGAGTCCCTCCGCCGCTACCATTTTTATTGTTTCATGTACATAACTGGCCCGTTGGTCAAGTGGTTAAGACACTGCCCTTTCACGGCAGTAACACGGGTTCGAATCCCGTACGGGTCATCGTCCGATTCTTGTCCTACCGCACATATAATGTGCGGTTTTTTTTATGTCAAAATACATAAACTCTCTGCACATATTTAGAGCATTAACGCTTATACTGCACACATCCAATTTCCATAACCATTATACAATAGAACAAAAGCGCAAGCGCCCTGGGAGCAACGTATATGCTGGACTGAGCCGTAGGAGATAAAGGAGCCACGAAAACATGCGTGATTGATGTTAACTTATCGTACGGAGGCGAGGTAGGCATACTAGTTGCTGGGCGCTGTAGCTGGACGTTGCCACATCATTTTTTCAGTTATACACATGCATTGAATTTTATGATTTCCTAAACAGCAAAAAAAGCTCCCCTCTTCAGATTTTCCGAGAGGGGAGTCTTATTATACATAGACAACTAAAAGACCATCACCTATTTGACATGATGTAATTTAATTGCTTCTTTTACTGTAGAAAAGGTTTTTAATGTCGAAAGATCAATACCCAAATTAGTTGGTTTCAAGGCAAAATCAGGTGAGATACCTGCAATAACAAGCTCGGTACCTAGTAGTTGTAAAATATCATTTAGACGATAAATACCTCGGATGACATCTTCATCATAATGCTGTAATCCTGATAATTCTACAATCAAATACTCATGCCTTCGTTCAGCCAATTCCGTTGTTATATTATTGGTAATGAGATGCAAACGTTCGCCATCAATGCTACCTATTAAGGGAAGTACCGAGATTCCCTCAGCTATCGGAACAATTGGAGTAGATAAAGCTGAAATCTCTTTCATATAGGAAGTAAGGTTCTCTTCCGCGCTCTTCAAAGAGGAAACATCTTTTTGAATACCTACGAAATAATACTGATCTTCTTCCTCTATATAAACGGGATTGATATGTAGTTCATTCCAAAACGTTGAGCCATCTTTTTTGTAATTTAGAATTTCTATTGTTATGGATTGATGATTTTGGATAGCTGACCTTAATTGATTGATGGTATTTGGATCTGTGTCTTTTCCTTGAAGAAATCTGCAGTTTCGACCAACGACTTCTTCTTCATCATAACCGGAGATACTAGCAAAGCCTTCATTTGCATAAATGATTGGATTATCTAGTTGGTTTGGATCTGTTATCGTCACACCTATCCTAGTATGATCGATTGCCTTCTCTAACAATTGATAATAAATCTTTTCTTTCACAGCATGTTTCTTCACACTCTCACCTTCCTATTTACGCTCGTCTACCGTGTAATATGTATTTTATCGTACCAAAATAATCAAATTCACCCAAATATATACTATTCATTATTTATAATAAGTCTTATATAAGGAGTAACGCTTATATAAAAACACTACTTCCATTTCTAGTTTTGATTATATTATAACCATGTAGAAAAGACTAATGATTTTGAGAAGAGTTAGAAGACATTCCATTTTATTAGCCCTTCTAGCGACGTACAAACTGCCGGCCACACGACATAGGTTGGTCCGATATTACTGCACGATGCTGCGGTCTTAGTCGAACCTCCATCACTCCCAGAACCTCCTTTTAGAGATAAAGGAAACACAGAGAGTGATAGGTATCCGATATTGACTTATCGTAAGGAATGGCAAAAAAAAGAGTCCGCAGTATTATACATACTACGGACTCCTTTCAGATTCATATTGTAAATCGAACATTATAATTTACCGATTCATCATAGACAGCAAGTTAGTCTCTTTTAGCACCTCGACCTCCACGTTTTGATTCCGTGTTCTTCCTAAGTGAAGCCATACGCTCTTCACTATCTTTAAGAAAACGATTCATCTTAGACTCAAACGTTTCCGTTTTCTCACGTCGGTCGTTTTTGCCTTTACCAGATCCGCCTCCGCCTTTTGGACGACGGTTGGAATTGTTATTACCTTTGTTGCTATTATAATTTTCTTGTGCCTTCTTGATGGAAAGGCCAATCTTCCCATCCTTCTCAACATTAATCACTTTAACCTCAACTTGGTCACCTTCGCTTAGGTGATCATTAATATCTTTAACATAACTATCAGCAACTTCACTAATGTGAACAAGACCTGTAGAACCATCTGGAAGTTCTACGAATGCTCCGAAATTAGTGATACCTGTTACCTTACCCTGCAACTTGCTGCCTACTTCAATTGACATAAAAAAAATGCTCCTCCTTAAGAATTTCAAAAAGTATCTTCCTATATATTATATATAAGCTTCAAAAAGAGTGTCAATATGACGGGCTGTTATCAGGGATTTGAAATATGATTTCGCCTTCTTTGGAGAAGAAATAATTGGTTCTTGCAATCTGAAGAACATAGTCTTCATCTTGTAAGAGCTGTATTTCCTCGTTCAAGTCTTCTTCTTTTTGATTAAGCTCAGTCATCTTTTGTTGTAGTTCTTCATATTGTTCACGCTTGTCTGCATATACAGCACGTTGATTTAAATGATACGTTAGTAGCCCTCCAAATAACAGAAGGGTTGCGATTGTAAACAAAGCGAGCCGACGAATAAGGCGCTTTTTCTTCTTATGTTGTCTTTCTACATGAGCATCGTACTGTTTAACAAATCCGGAATCGATTTTCGTTACTGACTTACGACCAACATCCACTGATTCAGCTACCTCCTCTTTTGTCGGAACTTCTTCCACCATTTTAGCAGTATATTCTCTATTTTACTATAAATCCCTTTTAATTGTTGAAAATAATTTTTCACAATTTTCGGGGTTAACCACCAAATTATTTTTCCAACTAATTTAAGAGGAAGTAGTATTATTTTTCCCACTAAAAGAAGAAGCCAAACAACCACTACCCAAATTCCTAAAAGAATTTTGATGAGAAGTCTAATCATCCAACGTAAAGGGCTATAAATTAACGCATTAAACAGACGTTTTATAAACCGTATGAAAGAAATACCAAAAGAAATAAGCTTTTCTAGTATTCTACGAAATATTGTTTTAAACAGAGCTTGATACATAGCAAATCCACAGAGAATTAGTAGAAAGATATACAACCGCAATTCTCCCTGGTTCGCCACAAAAAGAAAATAAAATACAATTAATCCTTGTAATAACCAAAAAAATATCTCGATGGAAAAAGCAAAAATAGTTTGCTTTTTCCAATACCTTTCAAATCTACGAAAGGTATCGATTGCCATCCCGAGATATATTCCGCTCCACAACATCATAAACATAGTGATAAACTGAGTATCTAAACTCATTTAAACATTTTGCTAAAGAACCCTTTAGCTTTTTCCCCTTGTTGCTCATCTAAATAGGAAAGTTCATACACTTTACCTTTAATGGAAACAATCCCTTGGTCTACATCAAGGTTCTTCATTTGTAAATTTTGTCCACGAACGACCAAATAGCCCATTGAGGTTTGTAGCAAAAACTCTTCAGCATCAAAGCTGTCCACTTCTTTAACACCAGTAATTTCAAGATTACGACGATTATTCATCTTCACATGATGCTCAGCCTGTCCACGTACACTAGGATCTTTCTGCTCATAATATTCCATCGTACAACCCTCCCCTTTATCGATACCAATCTATGAGAGAAAAACGTGAAATAGAACATAAAAGTATCCTGTGCTTTATGAACAAATAATTCTAAAGGTTTTTATTCCACAATAGCCCTATCATCTTGAAGACTTAAGTTCGAGATAAATTTGGCGAAAGGGGTTTGTTTCCTTTAAACCAAACGAACGCATAGGTGGACCGGGAATATGGGGCGGTCGCTCATATTTTTCAAAAGTAGCTCCTGTTTTTTCGATTCTCGCTCCGAAAGCAGGGAAAGTCACTCCAGACCCCATGTTTTTTTAGCAGCGACATGACAAGTCCCTGTGCTGCATTACGGATTAGCCAGTGGAAAAACGGATGTGTCGAGACCCCACAGGGCCGTAATTTGGTCCGAGGAGACGAATGGTTTGCCTCTAACCTTAAATAAAATTTTTCCTCCTCTAACTTAGAACTAATGAATTACGAACATTTTAATAATAAAGAAGCACTCCCTTTCATCATTTGGATAGGGTGTGCTTCTTTATAACCAACTTCTTGAAGCTTATTATACTTCTTGTTCCTTAATCACTTTATAAAGCGAATTTGCTTCGTCTTTTTTCACATTTTCTCGTAGAGACGTAATTTCTATCGTTAATTGCTTTTGGCCAAAACGGATGGAAAGTTCATCTCCAACACCTACTTCCGAAGAGGCTTTTGCAGGGTTTCCGTTTAGGTGAATCCGCCCTTGTGAAGCTACTTCTTTGGCCAATGTACGCCGTTTAATTAATCTTGAAATTTTCAGAAACTTATCTAGTCTCATATGTTACTCCTCACTTCTTTCTTTTTGTTTTGCTAATTCCCAATATTGATCTAATTCATCAAGAGACATACCTTTCATGATTTTCTCTTGCTTTTCAATTTGTCGTTCCATTTCCTTAAAGCGCTTTTCAAATTTACCATTTGTACGTTGTATGGCTAATTCAGGGTTAATTTTGTAGAAGCGGGCAAGGTTCACCATTGCAAACAAGATGTCTCCCAATTCTCCTTCTTGCTCATGTGCAGAAAGCTGTTCCACGCTCTCTTTAAATTCATGAATCTCTTCTTCTACTTTTTCCCACATAGGTTCTGGTTGATTCCAATCGAAACCAACTTTTTTCGCTTTCTTTTGCAATTCCTGAGCACGCATTAAGCCTGGTAATGTCGTGACAACTCCGTCCATTGCGGAAGGTCGCTCTTTCCCTTTTTCTTTCTGTTTTATTTCATCCCAAGATCCTACAACTTCCTCAGCAGTGTCTAACTGCTTGTCACCAAATACATGAGGGTGACGTCGAATCATTTTTTCCGTTACAGATAGAATTACGTCATCTACAGAGAAAAATCCTTCATCTTCTCCAATTTGACTATGAAGCATAATTTGCAGGAGTACGTCTCCTAGTTCTTCAATCATTCCCTCATCATCTTCATCTTCAACAGCTTGGAGGAATTCATAGGCTTCTTCAATTAAATATGTTCGTAACGATTCATGGGTTTGTTTTTTATCCCACGGACAACCTTCTGGACCTCTTAATGTAGCTATGACTTCTCTCAATCGGAAGAATTTATGATTTAGCATTTCCTCGTTAACAGGTGCGAGATATACACTTGTTAGGTTGCTTAGTGTAACTTCTCGATCCAGTTCTACTAAAGGAATTTGTTGTATGCGTTCCTGGGTGCTACCAGCTGCCTCGACGATATATACAGGATGATCATGTGGGAGGTCTTCCATAAGCTCAACTTTAAGATGGGAGGCAATCATCTCATCATACACTTGGCAAAAAATTGTATGTTGCTGATACGAAATGGCATTTCTAGTGAAGTCTGTAGCATCTACAAATTGAAATCCTTCAATTGGATCTATATGTAATGAAGTAAATAAATCATCTAGAAAGCTAGTCCCCCCCTGTATTTGTACCGTAACATTTCCTTTTTCTTGATGTCTCAAAAGAAGCTGTATCGTCCGTTCCGCTAACATAGGATGGCCTGGCACGGTGTAAAGTACCTCTTCCTCTTCTGCTTTTGTCATCAGGCTTTGAACAATATGATCATAGACATGTTCAAATTCATCATGTGATTCATACAGGGAATCAAACGAGTGAAACGCCACTCCTTCATCCTCTAATTCTTCAACAACTGGATGATCTAGTGTACGAGCATACACAGTGCCATCATGATTTCTGATCTTACGATAGATACCTAATGGCAGCTGATTTATATCTCCACCACCTAAACCGATTACATTTATTGTTGGCATGTTAGGGCCTCCTTTTTGTCCATTGAATCATTTTATTTCCAAACGGCAGTTCCAATAGCTCTTCCTTTGTAAATACACTTGTACGCAATAACAAAAACCCATAGATACAGATGCCTATCCCGACATTCACAAAAGTATAGCCAAGGTAATCTAAGCGGCTTTGTAAAGGGAATAGATGAGCGTATAACCATTCGCCTCCTACGACGGTTCCAATCATCCCAAGAAGAGGAATCCATGTCATATGCCATGGCATTACAACGGATATGGGTAAAGATAGAGTCTTTTTTAACATCATGCCATTTCCGATACATATTACGGTAACCGCTCCTACAGAAGCTAAAGCACTGCCTAGCACCCCATAAATAGGAACCAATAGTTCATTTAAGAATAACTTTATCACAAAACCCACCATTACCATAAACGCTGGAGCTTTCATTTTGCCTAGACCTTGTAACAAGGAAGAGAAGGTTAGTGCCATGGAACCAACGAATATGACTAGTCCAAGTATTTGTAACGAGGCTGTTCCATCATTTGAATTAAAAAATAGGCGATTTACACCAGGAAGAATAAGCATTAACCCAATAGCTGCTGCTGATGAAAAAAGGAAACTAAACTTAATAGCGCTACTAGCATCTTTATAGACTTCCTCTTGTTGATTATGTAACCGTTGCTTCGTTATAGAAGGTACGAGCGCCAAAGAAAGTGAAGAACCAACAACTGTTCCTAATTGAATCAAAGGATATCCTCGGTCAAAAATGCCTTTCCAGGTCTGTGCTTCTACTAGGTTCATTCCGTGCTGTAATAAATTCGGTACCATCGTGATTGCGTCTGCCAATTGGACAAATAGAAGCATCATGTAATTAACACAAAAAAACAAGCCTACTATCGCAATTGTTTTCATTATCTTTGAATACGATAGACGTGACGTACTCTCTTCTATACGAGATGGAAATCTTTTATATGCATAAATACTCAGTAGGATAACAGCCATTGTTGCACCTGCAATCGAGCCAAAAGCAGCTCCAGCTCCTACATGATATAACGTATAACCTTGATCTACGAAATAGATTGTCGCTACAATAATGACCGTAACACGAACTACTTGTTCAACCATCTGTGAATATGCCGTGGGCGCCATGTCGTTCAACCCTTGAAACGTACCTCTTAATATAGATGTAAAAGGGATTAGTAAAAATGTTATAGATGCGATGCGTATTGGCATTTCTAATCCAGAGTCTCCCATAACGTTCGCAATATAAGGGGCACCTACGTAAAGTGAGCCAAATAATAACAGACCTATAAGAAGTAGCATAAATAGTAAGGGTATAAAAAAGAACCGAAAAGATAAAGGACGTCCTCTCCCTTTTTCCTCGGCTACTAGAGTAGAAATGGCAACAGGTAACCCATAAATAGAAATCATCCATGCCATGCCTATAATGGGATAAACTTGTTGGTAGATATAAAAACCGACATCCCCAGCTATGTTTTGAAGCGGAATTCGATAACCTGCACTCAGAATTTTACTGATAAGCCCAGCCATCGTTAATAATATGGCACCTTTAAAAAAATGGTGCGAGGAATTTCTTTTCATGGAAGTATCCTTTCTAAACGTATCCAACTGCCCATTATTATAGCATATAATAACATCGAAACATGCCCTAAGCCACGACTAATAAACTTAGATGGAATCAAACGTACTTCAAATACATTTAGCTCATTATTTGTAAGAATAAAGGGAACGTAAGTAAGATTTGAATTGAATTGTATAGTTGAAAGGTGAAATAGTTCTACGTTAGCAAACACTCATATATAAGCAAAAAAAGAGAGCCTTGTGGGCTCCTTTTTTTAAAAGTAAAGAAAACATAAGTTTCTGGCGCTTGCGTGTCTAGCTCCAGCGCCCAGCAACTAGCAAACTTCCTGCTCCTCCTTACGATAAGTCAAAATCGGATTGCTACCGCTATCCGTGTTCCCTTTATCTCAAGAAGGTTTAAAGGAGGTTCTGGGTTGAAGGAGGTTCGATTAAGATCGCTCAACATCGAACTGACCTACATCCTGTAGGCAGCAGTTTGTACGTTGCTCCCAGGGAGCTTGCGCTTTTCTTTATTATTCCATTTGTCTCGCTAAGAAACTTGCAGCGGTTTCTACTGCTTTTTGCTCAACATTCCCTAAAGCTTCCCCTTCTTTACTAACAATCATGACACATCCAATTGGATCTCCACTTGCGATAATCGGTCCGATGACATAAGAGGAAACAGTTTCTTCATTGCCGTCAACTACCTCGATCGAGGACTCAGCTGATTCTGTAATTACACTGCGGTCCTGGAGAGACTGTTCAACCTTACTTCCAATATTCTTGTTAAGATAGTCTTTCTTTGACCCTCCTGAAACAGCAATAAACTCGTCACGATCACATATAAGTACAGTATGACCAAGAGAATCAAATAGAGCATCAGCATATTCCTTTGCAAAATCGCCTAGCTCACTAATAGGAGAATATTTCTTAAGAATAACTTCTCCTTCACGATCCACAAAAATTTCTAACGGATCACCTTCACGAATTCGTAATGTCCTGCGAATTTCTTTCGGGATAACCACTCGTCCCAAATCATCAATACGACGTACTATACCTGTTGCTTTCATTCTATGGAGCCTCACTTTCATTTTGATGATTAAGCTTCTTGGTGTAGAAATGATACATCCTGTTGTTGTCAGGATTCACCGTCCGATGTGTATAGTATTTTTCACATTGTCGGAACTATTCATGAAACATACAAATTTATTATAAAAAATCCATTATGTGCTAGGAGAACCGCCTTAAAACGTTATAAACTTTGCTATAAGTAAAAAACAGCCCTTACCATAATGGTAAGGGCTATCCTTTATTTCGCATCTTTTAGCGATTGCAAAAATTCTTCAACAGATTTATAGCGATCTGTCACATCTTTACGGTTAAATTGGAACGTGACTTTAAGTTGCTGGTCTTCTGTCCCAAGTTGGATCATTCTTCCGTACTGGTTTGCCAATTCAAATAGTTTTGCTCCATCGATCTGTTGACTCGTCTGAGCCTCCATTAGAAGTTCTATTTTCTTGTTTTTCTCTGAAATAGATTCGATTCGTTCTTGTTTTGCATACAGCTTTAACAGAGATACTTGGAATAGATTATCTACTTCTTCAGGAAAATCACCAAATCGATCAATTAATTCTTCACGTAAATCATGGATATCTTCCTGGGATACGATGGCTTGGAAACGTTTATACATATCGATTTTTTGCTTTTCATCATCAATATAGCTATCCGGAATATACGCATCGATGATTAGATTTAATTCTGGCTCAAATGGTTTCGTCTCCTCATAGCTCTTACCTTGACGTTTGGCCTCAATCGCATCTTTAAGCATCTGCGAGTACATGTCGAACCCAACGGAATCAATAAATCCATGCTGCTGAGCTCCTAACAAATTACCAGCACCACGTATAGACAGGTCCCGCATGGCAATTTTAAATCCTGATCCTAGCTCAGTAAATTCCTTAATGGCTTGGAGGCGTTTTTCAGCAACTTCGCTTAGTACCTTATCTTTTTGATACGTAAAATAAGCATAAGCTACACGGTTGGAACGCCCAACACGTCCTCGAATTTGATACAGCTGACTTAATCCCATGCGATCCGCATCATTTACGATTAATGTGTTTACGTTCGGGATGTCTACCCCTGTTTCAATAATCGTTGTAGACACCAGAACATCAAATTCTCCTTCAAGGAAACTGAACATGACATTCTCTAGCTCGGTTTCACTCATTTGACCGTGGGCAAAAGTTACTCTCGCATCATCCACGAGTGCTGAGAGCTCCTCCGCTACTCGTTCAATATTTTCTACTCGATTATAAAGGAAGAATACCTGGCCACCTCGCGCCATTTCCCTTTCAATTGCCTCTCTAATAAAGACATGATTGTATTCCAAGACATACGTTTGAATCGGAAAACGGTTCTCAGGAGGTGTCTCAATAACAGATAAATCGCGCACACCTAGCATAGACATATGAAGGGTTCTTGGGATTGGTGTGGCTGTAAGTGTTAGTACATCAACGTTAGTCTTCAACTGCTTAATCTTCTCTTTGTGTTTTACTCCAAAACGCTGTTCTTCATCTACTATCAATAGCCCTAGATTTTTCACTTGAACATCTTTCGATAATACACGGTGTGTACCTATTACAAGATCCATCGTTCCGTTTTCTAATCCTTTAATTGTTTCTTTTTGTTGCTTCCGCGTTCGAAAACGACTTAATAGACCAATGTTAACAGGGAAATCTTGAAACCTCTCTCGAATCGTTTCGTAGTGCTGTTGAGCTAAGATTGTTGTAGGAACAAGAATGGCTACTTGCTTCCCGTCTGCAATAGCTTTGAAAGCTGCTCGGATCGCTACTTCTGTTTTCCCGTATCCTACGTCGCCACATAATAAGCGGTCCATAGGTCGAATCCGTTCCATATCATGCTTAATTTCTTCAATACAACGAATTTGGTCTTCCGTTTCTTGATATGGGAAGGCTGCTTCAAAATCTTTCTGCATTTCGGTATCTTCACTAAACGCATGACCTTTTGATGCTTCGCGTTCAGCATATAGTTGAATGAGATCATCTGCAATATCCTCAACAGATGATTGAACTTTGCTTTTAACCTTTTTCCATTCGCTGCCGCCTAATTTATATAACTTTGGCTCTTTGCCCTCTGAACCAACATACTTTTGCACTAAATCAATTTGATCAATTGGAACGTAGAGCTTGTCATCTCCTGAATACTTAACAAGTAAATAATCTTTATGAATACCATTTAATTCTAGCGTCTCGATGCCAATATATTTCCCAATACCATGATTCGCATGAACAATATAGTCGCCTACTTTTAGTTCTTGATAGCTCTTAATACGTTCTGCATTGGAAATTTTCTGTTTCCGTTTCGGACGTGTTGTCCGTTTCTTAAATAATTCATTTTCTGTTAAAACCGCAACATGGTGCATAGGCAGTTCAAAACCTGAATTAATTTGATCAATAACAATGGTCGGTTTTTGAATTGGAAACGCAGGTTCTTTCTCTGCAATCGCCGCTTCCATATCATAATCTTCAAGGACGTTTTGAATCTTCTCTGCACGCTCTTGATTCGGTGCCACAATTAAAACAGAGTGATTTCCTTTTTCCCAACGCTGCATTTCATTTTGTAGTAAATTCATTTGGCCATGGAATTGTTGCATAGCGCGACAGGAAAAATTCACAATATTCTCTGGCTGGGTGTTAGGTATATGTCTTAAGAAAACAGACAAGTATAACCGTGGATGATCAATGGAATGCCACACATTCGTCCAACTATAGGATATAGATAAATCTTGCACTATTTCGCCTGACTCCAACAAACTTCCATACCAATCTGCTTCCTCTTCATCTAGACGAGTGGCCGTTTCTTGGATACGGCTCATCTCATCTAAAATCACAAGCCCATTTTTCGGTATATAATCTAGCAAGCTAGCAGCCTGTTCATAAAAGAGAGAGGCATACTTATACATTTCTTGAAAACGTTCGTGGTTTTTCAATCTTTCTATATCTTTTTCAATCGTTTCTGAAAGCTTTTCTTTCTGCTCATCTGTACTTAGTTTTGACAAAGTCGTAGAGAAGGCTTCCTCTAAACGCTGGCCCCCTCTGGTTAAATCTTCTTCCGTTAACAATAATTCACTTGCAGGTCCAACCGTAACTCGATCTACTTTCTCTAAAGATCGCTGACTTTCTGAATCAAAAAACCGAATCGAATCCACTTCGTCATCAAATAATTCAATTCGTAACGGGTGTGGCTGAGTAAGAGGATACACATCTAAGATTCCGCCCCTTAAGCTAAACTCACCTGGAGACGAAACCATATCTGTGCGCTCATAGCCTACGTCAACTAGTCCTTTCAAGTAGGAATCAAGATCAATGCTTTCTCCTACTGTGAACGTTAGTTGATATGTATTCCAATAGGAAGGCGGTGGCAATATTCTTTTTAGAGCAGCTACTGGAGCTATTAAAATTCCTTTCTTATTCTGTGCCCAGTGATTTAAGGCTTCTATTCGCTCACTTCTTAGCTCCGGACTAGCAACAGCAATCTCTGAAGCAATTAATTCATTTACCGGGTAGAGATGGACATGCTCTGAATCAGACAAACTTAGCAAATCTTCATATAGCTGCTGAGCCTGCATTAATTGGTGAGTGACAAGTAAAATCGGGCGTTCAGTAGACTCTTCAAGCATAGAGACTAATACACTTCGTGCGGAGCCCGATAACCCTGCAGCAAATTGTTCTTTCATTCCCGAAGATATACCAGTGATAATGGATTGAATATCGTCTTGACGTTCTAAATAATTTTTTAATCCTTGCAAGTTCTTCCCCCCCTGCTAACCTTACATCGTTGAAAGTACAAAAATGCTTTGGGTATCTCACCAAAGCATTCTATTCATTTTATTGTAAAAAGAAATCAAGTTCATGATAATGCGGATTTTTTTCTAGTGCTTCCTGACAGTGCTCACATATCGTATCAATTTGTATATTCCCATTTTCATGATATCGAATCATTTGGAGTTGATCTTCTTCTGACAGCTCCTCTAAACCTAGTTGATTCGTATCAACAAATTCATGAGATAGTTCTGCTAGATACTCTTTGCAGTGACGACATTGGTACATGATAGCCATTTGCGGACCTCCTTGCATAAGTCTTTTATGCATAGTTTGTCCGAAATGAAAATAGCTTATACGAATGAACTTGTGCTGTTATTGATTAAATTCATTCATTACTTCTGCAAAGGAATTTTCCATCCATGAATCACAAGCATCTGCTGCTCTTTCGATACTCTCTTTAATCGTAGGAATATTCTCCTTTTGGAATGTACCTAACACATAATCAGGAACAGGCATTGGTCCATTAGGTCTACCAATACCAAAGCGTAAACGAGGAAATTCTTTCGTTCCTAGGTGGTCGATTGTAGAACGTATACCATTATGTCCTCCATGACCACCTTTTTTACGTAAACGGATTTTCCCTGGTGGTAAATCTAAATCATCATAAATAATAACTATGTCATCAATGGATAAATTATAATAGTCCATCAAAGGTCTTATGGCTTCACCAGATAAGTTCATATATGTTAGAGGCTTAATAAGTAGAACCTTTTCTGATCCTACATGTTCTACAGTGTACTGGGCTTTATATTTTTCTTTATCTAACTTCCAATTATGTCGCCTTACTAATTCATCTATAACCATAAATCCAACATTGTGTCGGGTATTCTCGTATTTAGGTCCCGGGTTACCTAATCCGATTATGCATTTCATCTTATCCCTCTTTTCTAGACAACGTACATATCTCTAGCTTAGTTTATTGTACCGAATTTTATAAGTAAAATAAAAGCGCTAGCCTATAATTATCTACAAAAAGTTAACTTTTCCTAAGCTGATACGTTTCCTCTTTAGTCGGTGTGAAGATTCTAAAAAGATTAAAACGACACACTCATAATGTGCTCGCGATATGGTTATGTCGTGGCGCGACTTTATTATATATTTTTTATAGATGAATTACATCATATAAAAACGACGTAACCAGAAAGGTTACGTCGTTTTATAGCATTACTATTCTGATTTTTCTTCTTCGTCTTCACCTTTTTGGTTCAGAACTTCTGGTTCTTGCTGCTCATCTAGTCCTTCATCTGGTTCAACTTCTTCTTCTGTTTGAGGAGGCAAGATCGTAACAATAGTTGTAGTTTCATCTTCCATGATTTCGTAGTTACGTCCTTCCTTCAAATCAGATACAAGAAGGCTATCATTAACATCTAAGTTAGATACATCAACTTTTATCTCTTCAGGAATCTCATTTGGTTTCGCCCGAATAGAAAGTTCGTGTAAAGGTTGAGATAAGATACCACCTTCTCTTACTCCAACTGCATCTCCATCAATATGGATAGGTACCTGAACGTCCACTTCAGAAGACATATCAATTCGGAAGAAATCAGCATGATGCAATTCATCACGAATTGGTTCAATTTGATGCTCATGTAACATTACATCTATAGGTGATTTACCTTCAACATCTAGTGAAATGATAACGTTTCTGCCTTCGTCACGTAATGTTTTAAGTAATTCAAGGCTATCTACTGAAATAGATACTGGGTCTTGATTTTGGCCATATACTACAGCCGGTACTTTACCATTTTTACGAAGTTCGTTTGTTGCAGAACGTCGGAAATCTTCTCTTGTGTTTGCTTTTACAGTTACTGCCACGTTTATCACCCTCCAAAGAATTATAAGGCTTCTAATTTTATAAGATTCCCATTCTTTACAAAGACTAAACATTTTATTCATATTTTTTAGAAAAAACTATAAAAAACAACAATATCTTTCCATAATTATGAGGTGTTAAAAGTATTGGTAACGTTCATCACCTTTGGGCTTTTCATTCCAATTAAGCCCCATATCTGAATCGAGATAATTTCTTTTTGTTCTAAGAGGAAAGTTTCCGTTGCCTTAGTTAGAATAAAGTTGGCCTGGGAACAACTCGCGAGCTGGCAAGCCTCCTTGTTCAGAGGCCACCTTTGCTTTGTTATGAAGCATGGGCCAGGAAATTGGTGCGGTCGCTCCTATTTTTTAAAAGTAACTCCTGTTTTTCGATTCTCGCTCCGAAAGCAGGGAAAGTCACTCAGATCCCATCTTTTTCTGAATTTACACAACGGAAGTATATCTCTTACTCAATTTTATCTCGAATTCAAGTCTCAAGATTATGCCTCTTATACGGAATACAACCAAACAAAAAAATTCGACGTTACTATAGGAAACAGTAACGCCGAATGAAAAGTGATCATTTATAGTAATTTAGTCAAATAAGATGCTAATGGATTTGCGCTCATGTACGCGGGTAATGGCCTCGCTGATTAATTGGCCAACGGATAGTACAGACACTTTATCAATCATTTTTTCATCTTTAAGAGGAATCGTATTCGTTACAACTAACTCTTTGATCATGGAGTTATCAATACGCTCAATAGCGGGACCGGAGAGTACTGGGTGTGTACAGCATGCATACACTTCCTTTGCTCCGTTTTCAATCAAAGCGTTAGCAGCTAGTGTCATCGTACCAGCTGTATCAATAATGTCATCAATAAGAATAGCTGTTTTGCCTTCTATGTTACCCACGATATTCATAACTTCAGCAACGTTAGGACGAGGACGTCGTTTATCAATAATTGCAATTGGAGCTTTCAGTCGGTCTGCCATTTTTCGTGCACGCGTCACCCCACCATGGTCTGGTGAAACAATGACAACATCTTCAAAGTTCTTTTCTTCGAAGTAATCAGAAAGAATAGGTACACCGATTAAATGATCAATTGGTACGTCAAAGAACCCTTGGATTTGTGGAGCATGTAAATCAAGCATGATAACACGGCTTGCACCAGCAGTTTCAAGTAGGTTTGCTACCAACTTAGACGTGATTGGCTCACGAGATCGGGCTTTACGGTCCTGGCGGGCATAGCCGTAATAAGGCATTACAATATTAATGGAGCGAGCAGAAGCACGTTTTAGTGCGTCAATCATGATAAGAAGCTCCATAATATGCATGTTCACTGGTTCGCATGTGGATTGAATGACATATACATCACAACCACGAACACTTTCTTCAATATTTATTTGAATTTCGCCATCACTAAAGTTAGTGACTGTACATTTCCCTAATTCTGTTCCAATGTTTTCAGCTATCTCTTGCGCTAGAGATGGGTTTGAGTTTAGTGAAAACACTTTAAGAGCTGGATCTTTATATTGACTGTTCCTCATTTCGCTAATACCCTCCATTAGTTATTATTCTTATTTTTCATTTTTTCTACATAGCCCTCTTTGTTCGTTTGACGAGAACGAGCTATGGAAAGGGAGCTGTCCGGAACATCATCTGTAATGGTAGATCCCGCAGCTACGTATGCACCTTCTCCAATGGTTACTGGAGCAACCAAGTTTGAGTTACATCCTATGAATGCACCATCTTGAATGGTCGTTAGGTATTTGTTTTCACCATCGTAGTTTACTGTAATCGTCCCACAACCAATGTTTACTTCATTGCCTACTTCAGCATCTCCGATATAACTTAGATGAGAAGCTTTACTTCCTTCACCAAATGTCGCTTTTTTAATCTCTACAAAATTACCAACCTTAACATCATCAGCTAATTTTGAAGATGGTCGTATGTGTGCATACGGACCTATTTTAACACGTGCACCTATTAGACTGTCGTGAGCAACACTTTGTTTAATAGTGGTATCTTGTCCAATTATACAATTCTTAATTTCAGAATTTGGTCCAATTTCTACTCCGCTATCAATAGAAGTCTCACCATCTATGGTTGAGCCAGGATAAATAACCGCATCCTGTCCAATCGTTACGTTTAATCCAATGTACGTATGATCAGGATCGATAAGCGTAACACCATTTCTCATGTGATATTCATTAATACGGCGTTTCATTGCCTGCTCTGCTTTAGAAAGAGCAACACGATCGTTTACACCTAATGTTTCATTAAAGTTTTTCGTTTGAAAAGCTCCAATTTTTTCGTTTCTATTTTTTAGTATTTCAATTACATCTGGAAGGTAATACTCACCTTGAGCATTATTATTTGATACATGTTGTAATGCTTCAAACAATGCTTCATTATCAAAGCAATAAGTACCCGTATTGATTTCTTGGATATGTCGCTCTTGTTCTGTAGAATCTTTTTGTTCAACAATTTTTGCTACATCTTGGTTTTCGTTGCGAACGATTCGACCATAACCAGACGGGTCTTCTGCATGGGCAGTTAATAACGTTACTTTCGCTTCTTCTTTTTCATGAAAATCAATTAGTGCCTCTAGTGTATCAGACGTTAATAAAGGCGTATCTCCACATACGACTAATGTAGTTCCTTTTTGCCCACTTAAAACAGATTCAGCTTGTTGTACGGC
The DNA here is from genome assembly GCF_009856295.1 of Pontibacillus yanchengensis. NCBI lineage: Bacteria > Bacillati > Bacillota > Bacilli > Caryophanales > Bacillaceae > Pontibacillus > Pontibacillus yanchengensis. The sequence continues at coordinate 34,874 of NZ_WMEU01000014.1, forward strand.
GTGACCTGTCCCTAGCTGCTCTTCTTGAATCATAAAGCGGCTGTCATCGCCAATTTGCTCTTGAACCTGTTCTGCACCATGGCCTACAATTGTAATAATCTCTTGTAGCTGAAGTGCATTTAATTGATCAATGACATGCTGAACCATTGGCTTACCACAAACAGGGTGCAACACTTTGTATAAAGATGATTTCATACGTTTGCCTTGACCAGCTGCTAAAACGATTGCATGACGATTACTCATGAAAAAACCCCCATCCTTAATATCCATTACGAATATATCTTAAAAACCAATCTATTTCAATAAATAAACGAATTGGCAGACATCTAGCCACATTCTCTATAAGCGCCTAAATTCCATTTTTTACTAGGTATGTAAGTATCAGAATCCCCGTCTCATCAGACACAAAAAAAGAAGCCTAATCTCCTGAAGATTAGACTCCTGCTGTCATTTCTCTTAAGAAGCCCCGGCTTCTTCATACTCCACTTCAGCTTCACCTGCGCGTTGGTACTCTTCTAATACAGCGTCTTGAATCTTTCCACGCGTATTTGAATTAATAGGATGCGCAATATCTCGGAATTCTCCGTCTGGGGTACGTTTGCTAGGCATAGCAACAAACAGACCATTGTTACCATCAATTACTCGGATATCGTGAACAACAAACTCCCCATCCAGCGTAATAGAAGCAATTGCTCGCATTCTTCCTTCAGTATTAACGCGGCGTAGTCTCACGTCAGTTACTTCCATTATGTGTCACCACCTTTTGTCATAAGAACTTATTTACCAATATTCAACAAGATTCCAATAATTCCTTCTTATTTTCGAAAAAAAATTATCCTTTTCTAAAATTCTGTAATTATGCGTTTATTTGGTAGTAATATAAGAAAAAAGTTATAAGGGCGTAGTAACCTTATACTCATTTCAGACCATTTTATATAAAGTAAGTAATGGATAGGAGCTTTCCTTTATACTTTTATTACTATAAAAAAAGAAGACGCTTTTTACGTCCTCTTTATACCAACGATCTACTCGGAAAACATGTTTCCTCGATGAACCTCGATTTTTTTATTTTTAATATCAACATTGTTAATTTGCAGCAATGACACATATTCTTCAACAACGCGATCCTCTTCTTCATCTTCAGCTTCTGCAAGAACGCCTATCCCTGCTACATTTGCTTCAAATTCATCCAAAAGACTTCTCATTCCGTTAATGGTGCCACCAGCTTTCATGAAGTCATCAATGATACAGACGTTAGCTCCTTGCTTTAAGCTTCTTTTTGGCAATACCATTGTCTGAATTTTACGAGAGGAGCCTGATACATAATTTATACTTACCGTAGAGCCTTCTGTCACTTTTGGATCTCTGCGTACAATAACAACAGGAACATTTAAAAAGAATGCCACTGCATACGCTAGCGGAATACCTTTTGTCGCCACAGTCATAATGACATCAATAGAATGATTGGCAAAGTGTGTGGCAAACAACCTACCTATGTTCCGAACCGTTTGGGGATCACCTAGTAGATCACTCATAAATAGGTACCCACCTGGCAAAAGACGTTCCGGGTCTTCTAATTGATTTGCAAGCTCATCTGCAAAAGCTTCACTTCTCTCCGCTGAGTTAGAAGGGATATATTTCACACCTCCAGCTGCACCGGGTACGGTTTGTAATCGACCTATTCCTTCTTTTTGAAACATATCATTGATTATGCCTAAATCTTCACTGATAGATGATTTGGCTGATTGATAAGATTCCGTAAAGAAAGGAAGAGAAACCAATTGCTGGGGATGTTCTATTAAATAATTTGTAATTGCAATTAAACGTTCACTTCGTTTCATCGTCACACCTCAAAACCGAATATTATGAACTAAATATATCAGAAACATACGGATTTAATCAAGTAACGAACGAGTGCCAAGCATTCTCACAATATATACTTCATCACAAAAACCTCTTAGTCCATTGTAAATGCGTTGAGCCCTTGTTTCTTGTTGGGTGAGGCCAAAAACAGTTGGTCCGCTACCACTCATTAAAACAGCATCAGCCCCAAAATCCTTCATGTGTGACTTAATTTGTTCCACTTCTGAGTGTAGTTGAATGGTGATAGGTTCTAATACGTTACCCATTTCCTCACACATACCTTCATAACTTTCATCATGTAAAGCTTGAATCATTCGTTGGACATCTGGATGCTCAACTTTATCAAGGTTAAGGTTTTGATAGACCGTTTGAGTAGATACACCTATGGTTGGTTTTGCTAATATAACCCAACAAGATGGAGGGGCAGGCAGTTCTTTTATCTTCTCCCCTCTACCAGTTGCTAATGCTGTACCACCGTACACACAAAAAGATACGTCTGATCCAATTTCTGCTCCGATGACAGCAAGTTCTTCCAAGGATAATTCCAAATCCCAAAGCTTATTTAAACCTCGCAAGACGGCCGCAGCATCACTACTCCCACCTGCAAGTCCAGCTGCAACTGGAATTTGCTTCTCAATATAAATCTCTACTCCCTCACGGATATGATATGTATTCTTTATGAGACGAGCAGCTTGATAGGCTAAATTACGATGGTCATTTGGAACAAACCGATTTTCTGAGACGATTCGAATTTCATCTGATTTCAACGGACTAATTTCAATACGGTCTGCTAAATCAACTGTCGTCATAATCATCTCAACTTCATGAAAACCATCAGAACGCTTATACAATGTATCCAATACCAAATTAATCTTGGCTGGAGCCTTCTCTAAAATACGCAATACATCACCCACTTTATCATCGAATTGTATGAACCGATTGTATCATATATTTGTTAAAAGCGCAGACGACTGGTTAGCTTCGTACGCATAAGCAAGATTTTCGTATGAGGCGATTAGCCTCTGAAGAAAAGATTACTTATGACGCTAGAAGCTAGAAGTCGGAGCTGGACAAGGAAAAGCGCAGACGACTGGTCAGGAACTTCCGCTGCTTCCGGATTCGGCTGTCCTGATACAACTAAGGACAGACCCCTTAGAGGGATCTGTCCTTTGACATTTGCTCTTGTGCTTTCTGGATAGCCAGCTTGGTCATATTACCGGCGTCTTTTGCGGTAATGCCTCCCCAGCCCTCCTGTGATACTGTGTCGTATATACCTAATTCTTTTGCGATCTCCTCTTTGAAACGATCTGACATGACACCTTTACGTTTACTCAAGGGAAAACAGCTCCTTTCAATATAGGAATGAACGACACATATAGTTTATGTAAAATGTTATAACTCATTATAGGAGGTGAATGGAAACAGTATGTGAGGTCTATTAAATGCAAAAAAGCAGTAAACGGTGGTTTACTGCTCCAAAATCATGCTTATTTCACCAAAGCTTAATTCAACTGTCTCAGTTAGAACATCTGCATAGCTGTAGGAAACTCTTTCAAACGCATTTTGTTCTTGGTCCAGCTCTACAATAAATACCGCCGGATATGTTTCAGCAAGAACCCCACTACGTTCGATGGTTTTTCGTCTACCACCATTAGCTTTCAATGTTAACCGATTCCCAATTTGACCATCGAGAGACTGTTTAATTTCCGCTAACGTTTTTGCCACTACACTCCACCTCACTAATCTAACTATAACACAAGCCCATAAATAAAGTCAAATAAAACTTTATATTATAGCAGTATGTTAATTTTAATGTCAATGAATTCAACGATAAATCTTAAACTATTGTATATTGTTCCAAATATCGACAAGAATATGTAAGGTAAATAGAGCTGAAACAACATTCCTTTTTCTTCCTATCCATCCTATAGTGTATGTCTAGGTTGCACTAAATATGTTATTAAGCATATTTAGTTACTACAAAGTTGTAGATATACAACATAGCAAAGAGAGAACCCCGCCAGATTACTCTGGCGGGGTTCGTTTATTCCAACTCATATTCTGAATCCATATCTTCATCTTTTTGATAAGGCATACCTGTACGCATCAGGCCTCTTGTCTCTACACCACCTAAACCTTTTTCACCTGTCATTGTATTTCGGAGCACATCCCATACATTTGCTTTCTCCATGAATGGCGTGTAGCTTATTTTAGCAACAATATAAACTGGATCCAAAGCGTGTATATTCACTCTAGTAGGTGAACTAGCAAAGTTACTTCCTGCTCTAATTAGTGATTCAAAGTGAGACTGACATGCTCCCGCAAAAATAATCATTTGATCTAAGTGAGGAACTTTTCGTCTTGCTTCTCTTACCGTTTCTGCAAAATAACGAGAATGGCGATAGGCGCGCAGATCCTGTTTCTCGCCCTTATTTTTGGAATAAGAATCGTGGCCTGTGATCACAACAATGTCAGGATTGATTTTATCAATCAAATCTCCAACTTGGTGTGGCATATCTTTTTCATTTAAGTGAATACCATGCACCTGAAGCCCTAACTGCTGATATAAGTCAATGCATTTCTTTAAGTACAAGCGATCACCATCTAAATGAAGCACACGAGATGGTAGTTGAAAATAGGCCCCTTCATGCTGATATCCTGATGAAGCATCATAATCTCGCTTTTGTCGCATAAGTTGATAATCCTGCCTGAACAAACGGTACGAATACTCTTCCTCTTCCTTAGCTTGTTGCTTACGACGTTTCAACTCTTCCGACTTCACTTTAACCAAATCAAGAGGAGGTGCATCCGCTTCAAGACGGATGTCTTCTCCATATAGTATCACCCGGTTCTCTTGCACCTCTTGAACTCGGAATAAAACGTCATGCTGGTATGAGGAACGTGTAACTAAATCGCCTTTAACAAACATTTAAAAATCTCCTCCCCACACATAAACCACTTCTAATTTAGCCTATGTGCGAGTAAGGAGAATGTGCCTAGAGCATGGAGTAAAATACATTAGCAAGCCGTGCGAAATCTTCCATATTTAAAGATTCACCACGACGCTTCTCGTCTATTTCAGCCTTTTGTAAACCTTCTCGGATGGTATCTTTATCAAACCGATCTTTGAAATGCCTTGATAAATTATTCATAATCGTTTTACGCCTCTGTCCAAAGCATGCTCTAACAATATCAAAATAAAATGGCTCATTGTCCACTTTGACAGGTGGTTCTTTTCGCATAGACAAGCGTAGGACCGCTGAACCAACATTAGGTTGAGGCATAAATACTGTTTTAGGTACATCCATCACTACTTCTGCTTCTGTATAGTACTGTACCGCAATGGATAAAGAACCGTAGCTCTTATTGTTTGGAGATGCAGCCATCCGGTCTGCAACCTCTTTTTGTATCATAACCGTGATGCTATCAATAGGCAGGTTCTCCATTAACAAATTCATTAAAATAGGAGTGGTAATGTAGTATGGAAGATTGGCTACTACATGAATAGGTTGCCCCTTTGCAAAGGACTCCTTAATGACTTCATGTACGTCTGCTTTTAAAATATCTTGATGAATAATGCATATGTTTGGAAAAGGTTCAAGTGTATCTTGAAGAATAGGAAGCAAGCGCTGGTCAATCTCAAATGCCAAGACTTTATCCGCTTTTTTAGCTAGCTGTTCTGTTAATGCACCAATACCAGGACCAATTTCAATAGCCCCGGTTCCCTCTGTCACTCCTGCATGATCAACAATATTTTCTAGTATGTTTACATCTATTAGAAAGTTTTGTCCAAGACTCTTCTTAAAAGCAAACCCATACTTCTCTAATATATCTTTGGTTCGCTTGGGTGTCGCAATAGCTTTCATTTCACTCATTCTTCTTCCTCCTGCCCAATATCCTCCATAGCCTTAATGAATTCTTCTCTCGTAATTTGAAACATGATCAACCGTTTATATAATTGTTTCCCATTTGTATAACCAATCTTCAGCTTTTCGCCAAGTTGCTCTCTTCTTCGCTTAGCATCAGAACCTCCGACCAGTCCAAAAATAATTAAATCCTCTTGTGTAATATCACTTTCATATGTTTCTGACATACTATATACATTGGCAAGAGCTTCTTGAATCGCTTCAGGAGTAGCGTGTTCCACCCCTACTCCTTTATTCAGCTTAGCCAGTGCCTCTCTTTTTGGTAAAAAAGCATGCTTACAGCCCGGAACTGCTTGAGAAACAATATGACGAATTCGCTCACCAGGATAATCGGGATCTGTAAATATAATAACGCCCCTTTTTTCCTGAGCGTGTTTGATTTGAATCAATGTTGATTCATTTACTGCTGAGCCATTGGTTTCAATTGTATCGGCATTGACTGCTCTTTTTACATTAAATGTATCATCTTTTCCTTCTACAACGATTACTTCTTTTATAACCAAATGCCATCCTCCATTACATATATCTTCTATTAGTTATAACACGTTCCTTGTAGAAAAGAAAACATTCTTATATAGGTGTACCCACAGTATTCACGTAGTGTAACAGTTGTTTAAAATACAGAACAGTTCAGTAGGTAGCAAGGTAGGATACACGCAGGTCATTTCAATGTTGCCGCTAGAGGCAGCAATCGAACTTCTCCTGATTCCGTAGGAGATAGGAAACACGAAAATATGAGTGATTCGATGTCAACTTATCACACTTAGGAGGAAAGCATACTGGTCGCTGTGCGCTGGAACTGAACGTCGCCTATATACTTCTAAAGTTATACCCAAGTCAACATTTTTATAGTATGCTAGACAATAAAGAAAACTTGCCGAGTGGCAAGCCTTTGGCGCAGACAGAGGGCTAGTTGCGCTTTTACTTTCATCCTTTAAAAGGTTTAAACTTTCTGAAAGTGAAAAAAATAAGCAGGGGAAAAGTTCCCCTGCTTACTTGCCTAATCTAATACTTTCACTTGTACTCGTTTGCGTCCAAAGCTATATGCCTGACTCTTAGATGATAAAAATACATCAATGCGGTTGCCTTTAATAGCAGAACCTGTATCACCAGCAACTGCATAACCATATCCTTCAACCCATACTCTAGATCCTAGTGGAATTACGTTTGGATCCACCGCAACAACCTTTTGATTAGGATTTGCACGCAGGTTGATTCCAGTCGTCGTTACACCACTACATCCAGTGCAATAAGCTGTATAGGCAGTAGCCTCCATATAAAGGGTTTTTTGAGCAGAAGCATTGTTACTACGGGAGACTGTTTGTTGAATTTCTTTGGTGCCTACAGCAACAATTTTATCCTTGCTGTCCGATGCTTTTTCCTCTTTCACCAATTCACGATTTACTTCTTCACCATTTTCTAGAGTAACCTCATAATGTTTTACAACTTTACCTTTTTCGCCGTTTTGAACTACTTTTTCTTCCCCTTTAGGAATAGAGTTATCATTTCGTTTTACAACACCATAATCAACCGATTCTTCTATCACGTCTGTCACTTTTTCTACTCGAGTAATCTTTATTTGGGATTTCTCTTTGGAAAGTGAAGCTGTCTTGTCTTGTTTAAGCTTATCCAACTTATCTAACTTGATGTCTTCTTCTTGTAGAAATTGATCTACAGTTTCAGCAGTTGTCCAGACTTTCTTTTCTTTGCCACCGTCGTTCAGTGTTACCTCGAAGGCCTTTCGAACTTCAATATTCATGCCTTCTTCAATTGGATCCTTTTTTGAATAAGAAACTTGATCTCGGGAATCAATATTGACATTTTTGGCCTTGATAAATTGTTCTACTGTATCTTGTACTGTATAATATAAGTGCTCTTTGTCATCAATCGTTACCGTAACGGATTTAGCAGATTGATAGTTTATTTTCATTCCTGATTCGATTTGTTCTTCAGTGGAGTGCGATAATTTGTCTTGTGGTTTCACATCAATATCGAGGCTACTAAACAATTCCCCAACTGTACTGGCATGCGTGCGCACTGTCTTTGTCTCTTTATCAGTGTTCACTTTTACCTCAGCTTTTGTTGCTTCATAGGTAAAACTACCAAGTAAGGCAAAAAACACAACAGAACTTACGACTAACAATATGATTTTTTTCATGCTTCTGCCTCCTTTATCCACGCAGTGTATTATAATGACTGCATGACTTACCTGTCAAATCAAAAAGGCCAAAAATGGAAAAAGGACCCAGTGGCATAGCCTGGCTCCTTTCACTATAAACGTTTCAAGTTAGAATGGAAACTCAAAAATACCGACATAACCTCTTACATTTTGGCACAATCTTCCTACGATTCTAAAATAACACCTGCTTATTTATCAAGTCTAAAGAGTTTAAAGGAGTTCTTTGTCGTTTGTTGTCCAACTTCTTCGAGCGAAAGTCCTTTGATTTCCGCTACTTTTTCTGCAACTAGTTTTACATAAGCTGGCTCATTTCGTGTTCCGCGATTTGGATGAGGGGCTAAGAATGGACAATCTGTCTCCACTAATAAATGCTCCATACCAATGGCTTCTGCGACTTCTTTAGGCTTTTTAGCATTTTTAAATGTTACAGGTCCACCTAATGAAATATAGAAATTCATATCAATGCATTCCTTGGCAATCTCAACAGAACCACTATAACAATGCATGATCCCTCCAACCTCACCTGCATTCTCTTCTTTCAACAAATCAACGATATCTTGCGTCGCCTCCCGGTTGTGAATAATAATGGGCATATTAACTTTCTTAGCTAACGCTATTTGTTTCCGGAAGATTTCTTTTTGGACATCTGCTGGGGACTTGTCCCAGTGATAATCAAGTCCCATCTCTCCTAATGCTACCACCTTTGGATGAGACGATAATTCTTCAAGCCAATCTAAATCAGCTTGCTCCATATCGATTGCATCTACTGGATGCCATCCTACAGCAGCATAAATATCATCATGGGACTCGGCTATTTCAATAGCTAGAGGAATCGTTTCCCGATCGAACCCGACTACGACCATATATTGAACGCCAGCTTCCCGCGCTCGATTTATAACTTCTTCACGATCTTCATGGAATTGTTCTGCATTTAAGTGTACGTGTGTGTCAAAAAGCATATCCTTGTCTCCTTTTCCTATCCTTTTGGTTCATTGTAACACCATCGGGTAACGAGCTAAAATTGTTTGCCCTTCCCTTCATAAACCTTCTTGTTCACACTTTCGTATAGCAAAACCTAGTATTGATACATTTTTTGTACATATCCCATATCTAACCCTCCAGAATAACAACACTACATGTGCTTCTATACTATATACGAAATACCGATCTCTGATTCTACAAGGTAGTGCGAGAAATTGGTGTACAAGCTGATGTATCGCATATTTATCTTCACATGTTTTAGGGTTTTTGTTACATTACAGTAATATTCACCCATAGGGAGGGTTATATACGATTCGAAGGTTAACGGAACAAGATCATGTAGAAACAATAGAATTATTAAACAATAAACCTGCTGAAAACCTTTTTTCTTGGAGATATTGAATCATTTGGTTATGAACAAGATTTTCAAGCTCGAGCTAGGTGTGACCTCTTAAACTTATTAGGCCACTATACACAAGCGAACATTTTAATAAATTCCTGACAATAAACGAAAAAGGAACCCCAGCATCTTGCTGAGGTTCCTTTTCGTTTATTTAACCTTCGAACCATTTGGTAAGGATTGATCAATGGAAGCAAGCGCTAAATTGCCTTCTTCATCTTCACCAGCTAAAACCATCCCTTGAGAAAGCTCTCCACGAAGCTTCACAGGCTTAAGGTTGGTTACACATACAACCTTCTTGCCCACTAGATCTTCAGGAGTATAATATTTGGCGATGCCTGAAACAACCTGACGTTTTTCAGATCCTAAATCAAGTTGTAAACGAAGTAGTTTGTCTGCTTTCGGATGTTTGTCCGCTTCCACCACTTCTGCAACACGTAAATCCACCTTCATGAAATCATCGATAGCAATTTCATCAGATTGTTCTTCCTCTTCTTCTGTTTCTTCTTGTTGCGGAGATGCACCTTTCATCATATCTTTGATGATTTGCGTCTCTTCTTCTGTCTCAAGGCGAGGGAAGATTGGTTGACCCTTTTGAACCTTTGTACCTTGAGGAATCATACCTAGTTGATCCATTGTATCCCAGGCAAGATAGTGTTCATCCAAACCAAGCTGTTCAACCATCACTTGTGGTGTACGTGTCATAAATGGCTGAAGCATTACAGCAATATGACGTAGAGACTCAGCAAGGTGAGCCATCACATTACCAAGGCGTTCTTTTTGGGACTCATCTTTTGCTAGTACCCATGGAGTTGTTTCATCAATATATTTATTGGTACGGCTCACGAAAGACCATAGTGTTGTTAAAGCTACGGAGAATTCCATATTTTCCATCGCTTCTTCTACTTTTGCTCTCGTATCTTTCGCAAACGTCTCTAATTCTGTATCTACAGCTTCCTCCCCTTCACGGAAGGCAGGAATTTCACCATCAAAGTATTTACTTATCATGGCTACTGTACGGTTTAACAGGTTACCAAGGTCATTGGCCAAGTCATAGTTCGTACGCTCCACAAAGCCTTCAGGCGTAAATACACCATCAGATCCAAATGGAACTTCACGTAGAAGATAATAACGAAGAGAGTCTAATCCGTAGCGGTTGATTAAATCAACAGGGTCGACAACATTCCCTTTGGATTTAGACATTTTTCCATCTTTCATTAAAATCCAACCATGTGCAAATACTTTTTTCGGTAATGGTAAATCCAGAGCCATAAGCATGATTGGCCAATAGATGGTATGGAAGCGAACGATTTCTTTACTCATTAAATGGACATCCGCTGGCCAATATTTTTGATAACGTTCATCATTATCTGTGCCATAACCAAGCGCAGTAATATAGTTGCTTAAAGCATCAATCCATACATAGATAACATGCTTCGGGTCCCCTGGTACTTTAACGCCCCAATCAAAGGTCGTTCGAGATACAGCTAAATCTTCAAGCCCAGGTTTTAAGAAGTTGTTAATCATTTCATTTTTACGACTCTCTGGTTGAATGAAATGAGGATTGTCTTCATAAAATTTTAATAAGTCATCGACGTAATTACTCATCTTAAAGAAATAGGATTCTTCTTTGACTTTTTCAACTGGATTTCCGCAATCAGGACAGTGGCCCTCATCCAATTGACGCTCTGTAAAGAACGACTCACAAGACGTACAATACCACCCTTCATATTCATCAAGATAGATATCGCCCTTCTCTACAAGATGTGCGAAAATCTTTTCAACAACTTGCGTGTGTCGATCTTCTGTCGTTCGGATGAAGTCATCAATTGAGATGTCCATTTTCTCCCAAAGACTCTTAATACCCGTGACGATTTCATCCACATATTGTTGTGGTGATTCACCTTTCTCATCAGCTTTACGCTGAATTTTCTGACCATGTTCATCAGTACCAGTCAGATACATGACGTCATAGCCTCTTAATCGTTTATATCGAGCCATTGCGTCGCCCGCAACTGTTGTGTAGGCATGACCAATATGCAAATTCCCACTTGGATAGTAAATAGGGGTGGTGATGTAAAAGGTCTTCTTTTCTTCCGCCATGAATGTCCCTCCTCATTAATATGTACTTAGCCTATAAGAAAACTCCCGCCCCATCGGACGAGAGGACCATTAAAGGTTACCAACCGTGTAACTTGGATGGTACAGTCTATTTTACCGATTTATCAGCATTATTTCCATCTCTAACAAAAAACTATACAAAAACCTTTTTCTTTGTGTCAAGAAATAGAAAATGATGTAAAGTTTTTTGTCGAACCACCCTATCAAAAAGTCGAATTTTGTCGAAATCTATTAATGTTTTCGACATTTGGCCACTTCCTTTTATTAGAAAATATTAGGTTGTGTTATACTAATTATAGGGGAAATATAGAGAATATTGGGATGTCATCCCCTAGTTTTTTGTTAATTTATTGTTGTTTTTGGGAAATAAAAGAATTGACATCCGTTGGAATGGCTGGTACGATATGTGGTATAGTTGTCGAATCATGACGAAAAAGAATTACATTTTTAAAATTTTGAGTGAGGGGAGCTACAAATTATGAAATCTACTGGTATTGTACGTAAGGTTGATGAACTAGGACGCGTGGTGATTCCAATTGAACTACGCCGCACACTAGGTATTAACGAAAAGGATGCTCTTGAAATCTATGTGGATGACGATCGCATCGTTCTTAAAAAGTATAAGCCTAACATGACTTGCCATGTTACAGGTGAAGTTTCAGAGCAAAATATGAGTCTAGCAAATGGTAAATTAGTTCTTAGTCCTGAAGGGGCAAAAGAATTAATTAATGAGATTCAAAGTAACCTAGACAAGCAAGAAAAATAAAAAGAGATAAAAAAGAGACGACGGAACCCCGCTGGAAACAGCGGGGTTTTATAATGGAATATAAAATTACGTGTGATAGGCTTGATAAACTTCCCGTTTCGGCAGTTTTCGTTCCTGAGCGACTTTCTTTATTGCTTCCTTTGACGTGTATTGTTTTTGTACATACTCTTCCACATGTTCAACTAACGACAGATGAGACCACCATAATTCATTTGTTTCAATTTCTTCCTCAAGATTTCCTTCAACAATGATACAAAATTCACCACGGATTTCATTTTCCTCCACCCAAGCCAATAATTCAGAAGTTGTGCCACGTATAAATTCTTCATATTTTTTCGTGAGTTCTCTGGCCAATACCATATGGCGCTCTCCAAATAATTCATACATATGTTTAACCACTTCTTTTAAACGATGGGGAGATTCGTAAAATAAGATAGTAGATGTTGTTTTCTGTAATTTTTCTAGTTCCTCTTTACGCTCCTTTTTCTTACGAGGTAAAAACCCATAGAAGAAAAAACGACTCGTATCTAATCCTGAGCCCACCAAGGCACATAATGCTGCATTCGCACCTGGTAGTACGATTACCTTAATACCGTTTGAAATAGCTGCTTGAACCATTTCATAACCCGGATCAGATACGCCTGGCATACCCGCATCACTAACGATGGCAAAGGTTTTCCCCTCCTGTATCTCTTCAATGAAATAGTCTTCCCGATTATATTTATTATGTTCATGATAACTAATTAGGGGCGTGTGAATATCAAAATGGGATAGTAACTTTTTTGTTTGTCTCGTATCCTCTGCTGCAATTTGATCTACTTCCTCTAACGTTCTAAGCGCTCTATAGGTTATATCTTCTAAATTACCAATTGGTGTAGGAACAATGTAGAGGACACCTTGTTCGTTCGAATCAATTTGATAGCTTTTTTGAATGTTCATATGGATTCCATCCTCTCTTTATAAGAAGCAATCAACTCTTCTTTACCAGATCGAGAAAGTCGTTTAATACGATACTCTGCTTGCATTGCTTCTTCTTTTGTTGAAAACACCTCATAATACTTTAATGTAAAAGGACCTCTACCTCGCGTGTATTTTGCCCCTTTTCCCTCTTCATGCATACGCAACCGACGCTCAAAATTATTGGTGTAACCCGTATAAAGTGATTGATCCTTGCATTGCAGCATATACACGACATGCTCAACCATATAAAATCTCCCTTAACTGAGGGGTGTACTCATTTGCATCATTATATACAAATAGAGGGGGGAGCATCTTTACATCGGGTTTTCCATCTCGTGCACCCTCTATCAATAACATATTTGCTTCCTTGCCTTCACGTGGATACACAAATTGAATTCGTTTCGGTTCCAGCCTATACTTACGAAATAATTCTATAATTTCAATGAAACGACCTGGTCGATGAACCATAGAAACCTTTCCACCTGGACGTACAAGCTTACTACAGGACCAAACGACATCTTCTAATGTACAATGGATCTCATGTCGAGCAATGGCAAGGTGCTCATTTAAGTTGTGTTCCTGCTCCTTAGGGGTAGGGAAATAAGGAGGATTACACGTAACAACATCGTATTTCCCATGTCCTAATTGATTCGGCATGTCTTTTAAATCACCTCTGAGAATCGTTACTTGGTCCGCTACTTGATTAAGCTCTACATTTCGTACTGCCATATCGTACAAGCGATCCTGCAGTTCTACACCTGTAATGGCAGACTCTGATCGACGTGTTAAAAATAACGGAATAACACCATTGCCAGTACATAGGTCCAATATATTCCCTCTTTTTAAAGGGACATAGGCAAACTTAGCCAATAATACAGCATCCAATGAAAAGGCAAACACACTGGGACTTTGTATTATTCTCATATCTTCTTCTGCTAATAAATAATCAATTCGTTCATCACCCTGCAGTTCCAACGTTCTTCCTCACTCCTTATTAGACTTGCGCTCATTATGTAAAAGGAAAGGATGAATTACTTATTAAAGCAAAATCCAGTCTTTCTAACGCTATAAATAGAGCCTTTCCTCATACGAGGAAAGGCTACGTCATTTATCATTTCTTTTTATTTAGAAACGAGAGGCAAAACAAGCAGTCTTCATCCCTGGGACTCCCAAAATGGAGGTTACAAATATGAAAACCTTCCTCGTATAAACGAGCTAGGTTATCATACCCTTCCCCAACTAACGCTCCCTTAGTTTCCGATTTCTCGGATGAATCATTTTGCATTTGATCGTGCTCTTTCTCCAATCGCTGTCTTAGGTGGTGATTTTCAACAGACAAATGCTGGTTTTCTTCTAAAAGTTCCACCAATTGCTTCTTTAAATCGCCTAATTGTTGATAGAGCTGTCCAATTTGTTCTTCCATGTGAGTAACTTGTTCGAATATTTCTTTCTTGTTCACGCTTAAATCCACCCCATCATTCTGTGGCTTGCGTTTGTACTGCACCTTCTTCGATGAGTTCATCTAACGTGTATTCTAGCATACGTTCTTTGTCTGGAATTTCAATTTGAACGATTCGTTCTAGGATGTTTAAGCCAACTACTCGCCCTGCTCCATGTGGTGTCTTAATGTCTTCCCCGATATCAGGAAGTTCTTTCTTTGCTGTCTCGTAATCATCATTTTCATATTTCAAGCAGCACATTAAACGTCCACATAGCCCAGATATCTTAGCCGGATTTAAGGAGAGATTCTGATCCTTTGCCATTTTAATGGACACAGGTTCAAAGTCACCTAAAAAGGTAGAGCAGCAAAGCATACGACCACAAGGGCCGATTCCACCTAGCATTTTTGCCTCATCACGTACACCTATTTGACGTAACTCAATTCGAGTCTTGAACACAGATGCTAAATCTTTGACTAAATGACGAAAATCCACTCGACCATCAGCTGTGAAATAGAAAATCACTTTATTTCGATCGAAAGTGTATTCGACATCAACCAGATTCATATCTAATTTATGTTCATTAATTTTCTGGGAACAAACATCGTATGCCTCTTTTGCATTATCCTTGTTCTCCGAGACAACTAATTTATCTTTATCATCCGCTATACGGATAACCTTCTTCAAAGGTAGAACTATGTCTTCCTCATCTACTTGCTTATTAGCTATAACCACTTTTCCAAATTCAATTCCCCGAACCGTTTCTACGATTACGTAATCCTGGTCCGAAATTTGGTAAGCATCTGGGTCAAAATAATAAATCTTTCCTGCCTGCTTAAAGCGTACACCAACTACTTCAACCAATCAAACATCACCTCTGTATTTGAAGCGTGAGTTGTTCCATCACTAGAGTGGGATGAACATTAGCAAATAGCTTTCGTTTTGCCTCTAGAATATAGGTTAAAGCATTTGTTGCTTTCTGCTTCGACCAATGATAGGAGCTAGTCTGAATCCGCTCCCTTTCTTTAATATAAACAATAGAATCTTCATTTCCAATATGTTCGTACACAATATCTTTAAACCAAAGCATTAGTAAATCAAGGCCTTGATCAAGCATATCACGATCTTTGAAATGACTCATCCATTGATTGTTGATAAAAAGCAAGGCTTCACTTGGTTTGTCTTGAAGCACTTCCATTAATTGTACCACTAACTTTCTCGCCTTCGCAAACCACTCATCATTACTCATATCGATTGCGTCTTGTAAATTATTGGTTAATGCACTCATTAATCTAGCGGTGGATTCCGGAAGACCTTCATCCATTAACTTTTTTGTGATATTTTCAGGATTCAGTGGTTGGAAGGCGAGAATTTGGCAACGAGATCTAATTGTATCAAGTAACGATTGGCCATTTTCTGTTAACAGCATGGCAATGGTCTGTCTACTCGGTTCTTCTAGAAATTTTAACAAACGATTGGATGCATTAGCTGTCATTTTATCGGCATCTTCTACGATATATACTTTCTGATTTGATTCTAATCCTGTGTAGGTAAACTCTTTTTGCAAATGAAGAATTTGTTCTTTTTTGATTGATTGCCCTTCAGGCTGTATTACGTGTACATCAGGATGGTTACCTGACTCGATTCGATTACAATCTTTGCAGTTATGGCACGGTTCAATTCCATCTCGATAAGAACAGAAAAAACTTTTTGCAAAGAGAAGGCTCATCTCCAACTTACCAGTGCCTCTTGATCCTTGAAACAAGTAAGCATGGGAAACTCGATCTTTTTTTATACTGTTGGTAAGCATCTTGGACACAGTTGGTTGTAAAGATTGCATATCCGTCCACGTTTTCATCTGTTTCACGACCTTATTATGCGTAGAGGTTTACAAGGAGACCTTTAATTTCTCCAATTATTCCTAATACATCTATAGATTTCTTCTCTTGTTGCATGACTGCGTCTGTAAGTTCTACCAGTTTCTCATCAACAGATTCCACAATTGTTAGCTTGCGGTTTTGTCCTTCCATATTCCAACTATGGGACTGTTTTAAGTCCATACCATATTGAACAGCTTCTTCTACAAAAGATTTCACGAGTCGTTTATAACGAGCTAAGTCTTTAAACGAACGATACCGGGCAACTTTCTCCCCTTGTTTCGTGATATCTTCCATTAATCGTTGAAGCTCTCCTTTGCGTAACTTATTTGACTGGGTTTGGACCATCGAATCGAAGCCTTTACCTTTATTTTGGTTTGGCTTAGCATTATTCTGGTTGGAATCTAACTGAGAACGTAATTCCTGACCGATTTTCATCTAGTCATCTTCCTTTCATCATTCTTCTTAAAATTGAAAGAATGAGTCAACTGGCATAACAAATACCGTAGCCCCGCCAACTTCCACTTTTACAGGCTTCGGGATATAGGAATCAGCATTCCCTCCCATAGGAGAAATAGGTGCTACCATTTGGTCACGTTGACTACAATTATCACGAATAACGTTTAACACATCATCAACAAGATGATCCTCAACACCAATCATCAACGTAGTGTTTCCTTCTTTTAAAAAGCCACCTGAAGTTGAAAGTTTTGTTGTTTTATAATTATTTTCAGCTAACGCATCCGTTAATCGATTACTATCTTTATCCTGAATAACCGCTAATACCAGCTTCACTGGTTCTTCCTCCTTTATGAAAACCACGACTCATCATTACTTAATGGTGAATGTTGTTTATCTTTTCTGCTACTACACCATTAATAAGAGTCATTTTTATTTATGAAAGCGTGAAAATCAGAACCTTTTAACCTTATTATAACAAGAAACGAGAAAAGAAAAACACGACAATTTCTTATGAAAATGAAATCCCAAATCTCTATCTGTTTCTAAATGGAAGGGTTCTGACATTAATATGTTACCTTAAGTGTGTACATAAGGTAACACAATATTATATACATCCTCTAGTACCTTATCAAAAGATTGGTTCGCATTCACTACCTTTATTCTTTCGCTAAACCGATTAATTAACTTTTGATAAGCCTCATAAACGGTGTGATGGAACGTCAGATCTTCTAAATCTAGTCGATTTTGTTCTCGGAGTTTATTCTCAGCAATACGATTGATTCCTTCTTCAGGTGATAGGTCAAAAAATAGCGTGATATCTGGCATGCAATTTTCAACTGCAAACTCATTTATCTTATACACTTCTTCCACTCCTAACCCCCTGGCGTAGCCTTGATAAGCTAAACTACTATCAATAAATCGATCACAAAGTACAACTTGTCCCCCTCGAAGAGCAGGGACCACTTTTTCTACTAAATGCTGCCTTCTTGCTGCCGCATACAACAGCGCCTCTGTTCTCCCATCCATTGCTGTATGACTAGGATTTAATATAATTTGACGAATTTTTTCAGAAATCTCTATACCACCTGGCTCTCTAGTTGCCATGGTATCATATCCCTCTTGGTATAATCGCTTCTGGAGGGCTTGTAAAATGGATGATTTCCCAGCTCCTTCGCCACCTTCAAATGTAATAAAACAACCGCTCACAATCATTCTCCTTTGTTCAGTTCATGGGTTCTTATATATATGGATTCCTTTTTCTATAGAGGTCTCATTTGTTTGCACGTGTCTCTTTTGATTTAATAGCTTCTGCAATACCTTCATATGCTCAGATAAGATCCGTTCTCCCTTCATAATCAAAGGAATTCCAGGAGGATATGGAATGATGGAATGCGCTGCAATTTTGCCCTCAGCATCTTGCCATGCAACAAATTGCTTATCCATTCCTTTCAATTCATGAAATGAGTAAGGTGCTTGTACAACTGAGGATTCATAGAATGTCTTATCCTCTATTGTAGCACGGTATACATATTCAGAGGTAACTGCATTTTGAGCTGCTTGTTGAAATCGATATAAAATTGATTCCACACTTTCCTGTAAAGATAATCCAAATACAAATAATAGTTGATTCTCCGTTACGAGTTCCGAATAGATTCCCTGTTTCTCTAGTTGTGATGCGATCTCCGTTGCAGAATATGGAGGTTCAATATGTAGAGTGAGCTTAAACGGGTCATCCACCTGGTCTTCCATGGGGAGAACCCTCCACATTGGGTAATCAGCTAAACCTTCTCTTATCTTTTGAATCTCGCTCACTGACTTCCTGATGACATTTGTAGCTATATTGCCCAGGTAATAACGGGCCAAATCCAATGATGCCATTATAGGGTAAGACGGACTACTTGATTGGAGCATGTGTAGGTAGTGCGAAAGATCATCTTGGTGCACACGTGATGAGCTGATGTGCAAATAAGCCCCCATCGTCATAGCAGGTGCCATTTTATGAGCAGATTGCACGACTACATCTGCACCCATTTGTACAGCTGATAGGGGCATAGGGTTTCCTAATGAAAAGTGCACCCCATGCGCTTCATCTACCATAACAGGAATTCCTTTATCATGAGCTCTATTAATAATTGTCTGCAATTTATATGTACGACCAAAATAATCTGGATAGGTAAGAACCACTCCTGATGCATTAGGGTGATCTTCAATTGCTTGTAGCATTCCATCCACACAAACATTTCCCATTCGTTCATGCTTTTTATCAAATGTAGGTGAAACAAATATTGGCTTATCTCCAGCAAGCTCAAGTCCGTGCATCACTGATTTATGACAGTTACGCTGAACAATCACTGGACGACCTTGTTTATGAGAAGCTAATATCATGGCTAAGTTCCCTACTGTGCTGCCACCAATTAGAAAATAAGTTTTTCTTACACCAAACCATTCTGCGGCCAAAGCTTGAGCATCTAAAATACACCCTTCTGGCTCATGCAGATCATCTAAGCCTTTTATTTCTGTATAATCTATAGATAAAATTGATTTAAATAAATCATAACCTCTATCTGGAAAAACAACTCCATTTTTATGCCCCGGTACGTGAAACGATAGCGGCTCTTGGAGATAATGAGATCTCATTGCCTCAAATAGAGGCGTTTTTGTTTGATCCATGCTCTCCCCCCCTTTTTGTTTAGTATCTCTTTTCGTTTACATCTATGAACTATTGTAACAAGAATTTAACGTTTCCGCCGTCTATATCACATAAGATCGTAGCTTAACCGCCTCTATAACTTATTAAGCTATACACTAGCCAACATTTTATAATTTCCTGAAGAACAAAAGCTCAGGGTGCCCCTTTAGCGAAGTATATGCTGCGACCCACATAACGTGGGTTGGTTCGATGTTGCTACGTGATGTAGCGATTTCATATAGTACGCTAGACAATAAAAAAACCGAACAAAGTCGCTCGGTTTTCATTTCGTTAAGAGTATAAAGTTGTTTGATTCATAACTCGCATTTTTTCTAAGAAATATTGGTATTTCTGCGCCGATGGATCCGTATGAATCATTTCTTGCTCACATTCTGTACATATGAACATTGTGTATAAATGAATACCTCGTTCTTTCTCTTTCTCACAAACACCACAACGTTCCCACTTGTTTTCTTCACTCATCGCTCTCCACCTCCGTAAGACTAGCATCTCCTAATCTAACGAATTTTATACATAATCTTTGAAAATATGTTTCTTTTAATTATATGAAGGTAGGAATAGTTCGTGTTTGTACGTTAAACATTTACATACAAGTTAGTTCATAGCGCCTGTTCATCTATTGACTCTTCCACATGACCTACACACCTCTTTGCTTCCACTAGACCTATTCCGGTCCACAATATCAGACCACTTTCTCCAACACATATATAGTGTACATGAGAGGACTTGTTCAATTATAAGAAAAGTGCAAGCGCTTGTTTAGTAACGTATATACTGTGGTCTACAGGACGTAGGACAGTTCGATGTTGCTGCGTGACGCAGCGGTTCTATGTTGACTTATCGTAAGGAGGAGCAGGAAGTTGCTAGCGCTTGAACTAGAAATGTAAGCGC
>NZ_WMEU01000015.1 GCF_009856295.1 Pontibacillus yanchengensis
TTGGTCCAACGAGGAGTTTAAAGTTATTATGAGGGGTTGGCAAGTGACTTTTTTAATTTATGCCGGCCCCCGCGGGGGCCGGCATAAATTAAATGCCAATCCTTACATTATTAGAATGCCATAAACATCTTAGCTAATCCTGAATCACTTTTTGGTAGGGAGTTATTATTATAAGTAGCCCCGCTATTAAACATTTGAATAATTAGTAGAGATATTACAAATAATAATATTGTATTAACATAAACAACTATTGAAATTACCATTACTCTACACCTCTATTCATATTAATTTTGAACAATATTTTAATGAGAAAGTAAGAAAATATTATGCTGAAACTAGTAAAAAACATGTTTACTGTGGAATGAATAGATACTTGATCTACACCGATAGTTTGTTTGTCAAATAATAAAACAAATTGAAAAAATGTTAAAAATGCAATATGAATGAGAGTTTTATAACCAAGAGTTTCATTAGTAAGTGCGCCAAAACAGTTACATTTAACATTTAGCTGTTTCACCTTTGCAATTATTACAGCCAATAAGAAAATAATAAGTAAAAAAAATAGCAAAAGCTTTCCATATAGCTGAGTACTACTAAATAAAATGAGGATGCTTATAGAAAATTCAAATAATAAAACTAAAATGGCTCCAAATGTAGAATATAGACCTTTAAAACCTAAACTTTTTACTGTATCCCTAAAACTATTAAATGCATTAATCTTAGTTATTATAGAAAACATAAATAACCCACTTAAAAAAACTTTGATAAAAAGAAATGTATTCATGTAGCACCTCCATATTGGAATGATAATATACATTTTATTTACATGGATTAATTTACCACATAAAAATAAAATAAAGAATGCTTATTACAAAACATGTCAATAAAAGTGTTTTGTAGACAATATCCTTTGCTGGAGTTAAACAAAATATAGAATTTACTTTTATAATAGTGCCATTTACGACTGGGAATGCAACTTACTTAAGTTTTGGAAAACCTACCATTAAATTTAAATACACATGATACAAATTGGCGTAACTGTGTTTCTTAACTTCTCTACAATTTCTAGGAATACTCCTGGACCTTTCAATTTCTTGGTACTTTCCCATCATTTATTCTTTCATATCATAATACTCAACTTTCTTTTTGAGTTGGGATAAGTCACTTTCATTCTCCGGCCCTTTCCCATACGAATATTGTTTCCCTAATGGTTGAGCTAACCTATGTTCTACCCCATTGTAAAAACATCGCATCCAGCTTTTAATCTGTGACTTATTTTTAATTCCAAACTTTCTCATAATCTCCTTATTCGTTAATTCCCCCTCAAGTTTCAAACGAATAACTTCTCTCTTAACTTCTTCTGGATAAAATTTTTTCTTGCCCACAAGAAAAACACCTCCAAATTTCGATAATTATTTATACGACTCTAGGGGTATTTTTTCCTCTCTCATATTATTGGGTGTATTGAGTCACTCTAAAATTCATTGGCCGCAATCATTCATTTATATACTTTACTAATATTGCCTTTATACCAATAACTTCATCCGGTGAAATGGTTTGACGTCCACTTTTCCCTTCAACATCAAAATACCAAATAACCTCAATCGTATGATCTCGTTCCTCCATATGCTTTACCTTGATTACAGTCACGAGATTTTACCACCCTTGCCATGTAAATTACCACCATGCGCCAAAGAATTTACCACACAGTGCCAATGTATGTACCATTAATAAAGAATCCTACAGAATACTTTGGAGGACTGCAGGATTCAGGAAACTCTTTTTTGTAGTTAAAATAGATTTAAAATAAACAAAGATTATTTTTATCAATTCCTTGTAGATATCTTGTTCTGTCCAGGTAAGAGGAGGAGGCTCTTTTCCATAAAAGGTTAAGAGTTTAGATTTTAACTCCTTCGCATTTCTTATACCCAATCAAATAATAGTAATGTTGTTCTATATTCTGTAGTTCATTATTTGTCATGATCACCATATCATACACCTCCATTCAGTCCATGACGCTCACGAATTGAAACATTCTCATCTTTGATAGGAGTCATGGATGATACGGTCTAGTATGGTCTCTGCTATCGTTTCGTTGCCTAACTTTAGATGCCAACCACTTGGATCCATTTACTAACAAAAAATAGTGGGTGCTACTTTGTCCCGTACCTCAGTAATTTCTAGTAATATTGCTGCTGCTTCAGTTGATAAGTCGGTCAGTAACCATTCATCAAGAATGAGTAAATCTACTTCCATATATTTATTAATGCATTTTCGACAGCTTCCGTCTGTAGCTAATCTAGCAAGTGATAGTTCGTCTAGTAATTCGGGTAAGCGAATATATTTCACTTTATAAAGTTGACGGCAAGCAAATATCCCAAAAGCAGTAGCTAGGAGTGAGCTGGAAGTGGTAAGGGCTCGTCATTCTCTGGTAAATTATTTGTCACTTGGTGGTAAATTACATGGCGAGGGTGGTATATTTCATTGGCCGTAATCATACCTGGCTATGGAATACTCCGATGATTGTGTGCTCTTTCACTACACCTTCCCAAGTTATTTGATAAGTTTCCCCTTCTTCTGGGTATTCAAATTCACCATTTTGTAACTTGAGTAAGTCTTTACCCGAAAAGTAATAACCTTCTCTTTCGTCATCCTTCACATCTATAATTAGAGCCATATTTACATCCTTTCCATTCATCTATTATTAATTGGTTGTTTATACGCTAGATAAAAAGAAGACGAGCTATATGCCCGCCTTTCTTACTGTAAATTTTCATCCTTACCTAATAACGTAATCAATCCCTAAGAAAGATTGAATATCGGTATGATCTTGTCGCCCTTCAGGGAATAACCTAGCCATTACCTCAAATTGTTTATCAGTATAACCTAGGTCTTCATCTTCCCATGTGGAGGAGTGGATCATTACCTCTAATCCATCAGTTTCATCATGAAAAACTTCGATTTGTGGGGTATATCCCAATTTCTCTTCCATCAACTCAAACATGATAAACTCTCTAACTTGTTCGGTTGTACCTGAGAATAGGACTTCTTGTTTTCTTCTAACTTGAATCATAGTTTCTTGTAATGTTGTACTCATTTTTATTCCTCCTAAAGTGTAAAAGGTAGTTGAATATTGTTTTGATTCAACTTAATCCTTATCTTTTTCTTTTCTTTCTCCGTAAGCTTTTCATAGACCATGAAGGCTCTGTATGGTGTTGACGTAATGAGTTTCCTATAGACTTTAGCCGTAGCATCCAGATTCATTACGCGCTCACCTCATAACCTTCATTATCCTCCTGCAATTCTTCATCTATTTTAGAAAGGATTTCTTTAACAGCCATCTGAATGCGTTCCTCGCTTTGTTTAATCAATTCAATGGTCTTACTTTGACCAAAAGAAGCTAAGTAACCAAAGGAGTTTTGAGAAGTATCAATCCCTAACACATGACAAACGGTGAATCCTACCGACTCCGCTTCTAGCTCTCTCTGTTGTCTGGAGAGTTCTTTCCGCTTCTCAAGATCATTATGGAGAATCCCATGTCCCCATTCATGAATGAGCGTTAGTAATTTGTGGTTAGATGGATTTTTCCTCTGAATCACAATAAGTTTATTCTTGAGGTCAAAGTAACCATCAGCACCGTTACTGTCCGCTTTTTCATAAACAGGAAAAGAGCAAACCGATTTTACTTTTTCGTATAACTCCGTTTCTCCCTTTATGGTCTTGATTAGGTCAGAAAAGCTTGGAACATCCTCACCCTCCGTTTGAGATATATCAAAAACGTGAGTAACAAAGTAATAATAACTCTCTTGTAGCTCCTTCTCTCCATTTTCATTTTCGACTTCCTTAACCTTTGAGCCGCGAGCAATTATCTTAATTCCTTTTTCGCCTTTCTTCACATGACGATCATGTTTCTTCCAGGTATTGAATCCTGCAACAAATCTCGCATTAGGCATTTGTTGAAAAATAAGAACCTGATTTCGAAGGCTGTATTGATAATGCTTGCTCGAAAACTTAAGAAAGTTTTGATACTGCTTCGTGGAAGCTGCTATTGTTTGTATCCCCTCTTCTATAAGTTCAAAGGCTTCATCTACCTTTTCTTGACGAGTTTGTTTCTTGCTCTTACTATGATTTTTTTTACTCATCATCCATCCTCCTAAAAGTGTAATTGTGTACATAAAAAAAAGACTTCCTAAAGCCATTTAAGGCATTAAAAAGTCTTCATCGTCGTTATTTTAGAGATGTTTTCTTAAGTGGGTAATGTACCCTCTTACTTCTTTATACAATTCATCCCCTTTGCTTATTAACTCATCAGCCATTTCTGAGGATATTCCATCTAAGGAATCAAGCTTTTCTACTAGTTTTGGGTGACGACCAAAACCATCCACTTCCATCAGAAAATACGGGCCTTTCCGTTTGTCATACGTACGAATGACATAAGCTTTAGGTAATTTGGATAAAGAAACATCATTTTTTATCATCATCATATTCAATGAACATCACTCCTAGTGAAGTGAGGTTCCTTACTGGGGTAACACCATTAAACTAAATTAGCTATGAAGATTCAAGGACAAATGTGAAGGAATTCTATCAAGCATTACGTGAAAGATTAGATTTACGAATGCGTTCACTTTGGAAGTAATCCCAAGCTCTTTGTTCCGATTCTACATCCATTACCATGAATTTTAGTTTATGGTCTGTCATCATCCTAAAGGATTGAATCTCCTTTTGGTTCAATATCCCTCGGCAAATATAGTCATCTAAGGCTTCCATGTTAACACTACCGTACTGTTTCAGAAAATCCGCTCCTAGTTCTTGATAGATAGCAGGTATATCATACTCCGTTGCATAATTCAACCTTTTGACCGTTCCATAATTCGATACTAGACTTCCTGCTTGTTTCAATACAGGGCAATTCAGCATATTGTTCTTGTATAATTCAAGTTGATTTTTCATGCGATCATGCCCACTTTTGGTTTTTAAGAACCAATGACTCAACCTCTCAAGGTTCATATCAAAATTGTATTGTGTTTTGTCTAAATGCCCTCGGCCTTCACCATTAAGATAGAAGCGGACATAAGACTTAACAGGATAAGCAAATCTAGATAGTGTATTTTGAATATCAGTCTCTTCTTTTACCTTTTTGGCGTCTATCTTCGTTACATAAGGTAGAACACCAAAGTTCTCAAGGTAATCAAGCAGCCCTTCTTGGTCGGTTGTATAGACTGGATTTCGAATGAACTTTGCAACGACACCATGAAACTCGTGGCGAATATCATGACTATCCTTTACGATTTTATGAAATTGGTCCTTCATTTGTTCTTTGCGATTTTCATAGAACTTTAACTCTCTGTATAAGCCCCCTGTAAATACCTTTTCCATTAACTTTGAGGCTCCAATTAACTGGACTTCTTGTTTCTTTTTAGCCATACAATTCCTCCTAAAGTGTAAATATAAAGAAAAGCTCCTCTAAAAATAGAGAAGCTTTCTTCCACTTAATTATTGAAGAGCTTGACCACTAAATGGATCTCCGTATTGAGGTGCTTCTGGAAGCCCTGACGGTTGACCATTCCCGTTAGCGGATTGCTGATTAGTGGACTGTAATGAATCCTGAAAGTCTTTCTTGTTATCAAGATACTGGTAACTTTCAATAATCAGTTCGTTAAATGTATAGTTCTTCCCACCAATGGTCTTCTTAACAGGTTGAACACGAGCTTTGACAAAAAGCAACCTACCTTTAGCAAGGTTAGCGCAAAGGTCTTGAGCTCGCTTGTCCCATGCAACGAAATCAACATAACGAGTTCGTTTTTCCGAAGTACCATTTTCTCCATTAACATAGTAATCTTGAGCTAAGGATACGTTAGCTACACTCTTTTGAGATGTATTCGTATGATTGAGCTTCGGCTGACGAGTTGATCTTCCTATCATTTCAAATTGGTTTAACATATTAAAATCCTCCTAAAGTGTTTGTGTAATGTGGGTTTTATCCTACTTTTGCAATGTCATCAATAACATAGGCTTGGCCACTCTCATGCATCGACGTTTTAACAGCTACCTTCGATTTTGGCTCTAAACTTAATTCCTCAATCTTTTGAGCCATCTTACCAATAGCATAGACCACAGCAGACTGATTGTTATTAGACATAAGAGCAATCTCATAGTATCTTTGACCGTTTGCATCTTTCGGCAACAGACCGTCTAAGATACACTCCGTAAAGCCAGGAGGGATAGACCCTTGTGTGCTTTGTTGAGGCTTCTCATGTCCTTGATTCTGTTGTGGTGATGTTTGACCACTGCGACTTCCTTGCTCATGTTGAGGTAAAGCATTACTAGGTAACTGAGGCGGTGTAAAATAACCAAAAATATTTTGTTTCTTATCATTAACGCGCACATCATTTTGAGTAGATTTTTGTTGCGTTACTTTCACCCTAAATTCACCTAGATCATATAGATATCTTCCCAAGTTATAAAGGATAGCACTCCTTTTCAAAGCTCCAGAAATGGCTCCTTTGGTTGGCTCTACTTGAGTTCTGTCTGCTCCATCCCATTTGATAATGGAACGTTCTTCTGAAATCCAAATACGGATTCCTTGCGTAACTCCACCACCAGGTAATTCTTTAATCTCATTTTCCCAGCGGTCCCATCCTACAACTTCATCCAAACGGTTCATAATTGCTCTCGATTGTACATAGGGTACAACGATAGCCGTCGGTCCGTTTTGGTTAGAAAACGTATGAACCGTTCGCCATTCGAGATCTTGACTCGAAAAAGGTTCAGATAACTTCTCTTTGATTTCCTGCATGTTTAATGGTTCCATACAATCATCCTCCTAAAGCGTAATTTTTTATATAAAAAATCCATAGACATCTATGGATTCTTCATAACAGTAATGTGATTTTCATAGTTTCAGAGCGCAAAAAAGCCCTAGAGGTCACACTTCTTCCTAATAGAAAAAATGCCACCTCTAGGGCTTCGTTACTTCAAGACCAGGCTCAAAATGAGCAAATAATAAATGTTTATGCTATTAGTTTATCAAAAAACAAGTGTCCTCACAATCATGAAAGTGCTTAGGAATAATACGAGCGTAATTTTTTGTAATCATACCAGTACTTCCCGTGACCAGGGAAAACACCTTTACCTACTAAGGGACCCACTCGATACAATGGTTTACCATCTAATAGTCTAATAACTTCTTGTACTCTTTGTTTATAAGGACGTATGTTTAAAGTGCTTTTCGCTCCCCATCCAGCTATAATAAGGTCTTTGCTGGAGTCGAAATGTTCTAATGTTCTTTGTATAACAATGTTATTTTCTCTTCGTTTCATATTTTCTGTTGTTGTTCCTATAAATCCCTTTAAATCCTTTAGCGTTCCTCCTGTTAAGGTGAAAAGATTTAATATCGTTACATACTTAATAGAATAATTCTGGAGCTTATAAATATAATCAAGAACCATATAGATTGTGTCATCTGAAACCCTTCTACCTTGCTCGTCATATTTCCCTGCGTTACTTGGGTTTTTCATAATAACAATCGCATGGCCTCCTTCTTCTCTACCAACATACGGGATCGTTAAAGAGTATCTATGATGAAAAGTAGAATGCAGATCATCTTCATATGAATTTGGATTCATCACTATATTATCTGTATCAATGTAATTTGAGAAATACACACCTTGCGACAAAAGTAATCCTCCCTGCTTTCTTAATGAATAGTTTTATCCTTTATTGTATATATATCCTTTTAGTTTACTAGAATTTTTCCCTCCTCACGTATAAATTCATTAAATAAGTAAAAACTTCATTTTATAAATAAAAAATAACTCTTAGAGGGTAAAGAGGAGACTAGGCGACTCTTCCCTCTAAAATAATAGGTTGTCTATAAAGAATAAGCTATTTTCATAAATGTCTTATAAAGCCTGTCACTTCAACTCTTCCAGTCATTCATTAACAGAACGCTCTTACCAAGTATCCCAAAATCTACAACAAATCTATTAACTTACATACATTTGCACAATCTATACATTATATAATTCACATCTTAAGAGGGTTACATTTGAAGAATACCATATCCACAAGTTTATATTTAAAACGAAAAATAGCAAAAAAATATCCCCTCATTTTACTTGAGGGGATATTTTTAAAGTTAGAGTAAAAAAATGGAATTACATTCTCGTTTTTATTCTAATAAGTGATTTGAAAGTAAGCAGGAACTATTCAGCTGCAGTACAAATAGCCTTCCCTGTATATATTTTTACAAGCAAGGCATGGCTTATGCAGTTTGACTATATTTATCGATTAAGGCATTATGCTCGGTCCCTTGAAGGAGTTCTGTAATTAACGCCTCTCCAGTTATTCTTTCTTCTCTGGCAATCATATCAATTACTAGTCCGAGCTCATGTTGGTCTATGTACTTCGTAACTTTTTCTTTAAATCGTTCCTGGAATACTTTACGGAAGTAACCCCCAACGGATTTGCGAATCTTGAATTCACCCTGGTCTTTGATAACGTAACGGATGTGATTTTCCATGTGATTAATCGTATCCATGAAGAAATTCTGAATAAATCGGTCTCTTTCTTTATAGCCGAGTGTTTGGTGTTTCATATATTTTATGTAACGTACAACCGTATGCTGGAAATTAAACATGACTTGCTGTGCATCTCTAGGACGGTGTTTAATCTCGTTACGCTCCAAGAATTCCAGCAATTCTTGGTGTAATTTCTGAGTAAGCGGTGATAATTCAAATTCATCGGTATGTTCCTTCACACACTCAGGACGCAGCCAAAAAGTAATAGAAGGAATCCATAGCTGGAGCTTCTTACCTTTACCTCGCACTGTTTTCCCTAAGTACTGAATGTGAAAAATAGACTCAAATATTTCTAAAACATCACGAACGCCTTTAGAATTCTTGCCTAACATCTCTTTCAATGTCTTCATGTTGTATTTCTGTTTCACCTTATCTGTAGATATAACGGACTTCTCGCCATATTTGTTACGAAAGATGTTAAGAAGGCTGAATAAAAGCTTGAATGCCTTACCGTTTGAGGTGCGAACACATTCTCCAAGAAAATCTGTTTCAAAAATACTCAAAGGGATGGTTAAGTAGTTTAATTTTTCTCCGGATCGCTCCACAACTTGGTACTTTTCCCAATCCATAATCATGGTAACAGGAATAGATTTCCCATCTTGGTATATAACACTACGTTGAACAAAATTAAAATTCTCCAACCAGCGAAATCCATGATATAGCGAGGAATACTTCACTCCAGTCTTCTTAGACCACGATGATAGGTCATACTCTTGAAGGATTCCTTTAGGATTGTTTTCATAGAATCGTTGTGCTAATAACGTAAGATAACAAGCATATGCAGAAGCAGGTACCTTATAAAAAGACTCTCTTTCTATCATACGAAATTGTTCTAATAATTCTTGGTGGAACGGAAAACCGTGTATTTTCATAGAATGTTCTTTACGTTTTTTGGACATGGTTCACACCTCCTTTCTTATCTTTTAGATGATATTAGAATATGTAATTATTGCTAACATTTTTTCATGCGTTTTGAATTGTTTTCTGTAGGGGTACTTGATATAATAAGAATTAGAAAAGCGTTTTTGACAATACAAAGCTGGACCCTAAAAGATTTAATTTTTTTAGAGTTTTTTTAAGGCATATTTTTTTGTTTGTTATTTGTTTAGTTTTTTAATTGATTATCAGTTTACTAGTCTAGTTGTCTCCGCCAAAAGTCAACTAGAACCCTTAGTAATAAGATCCGCCAAAATCTTATTACCTAACTTTTCTTATCCACTCTCCATTCGCCAAAATGGAGAGTTTTTTATTGCTCTTTTTTTAAAAGCGAATACTAAAAAAGCACGCCCGCTTTACCCATCAGGAAATGTAAGTAAAGGAACGTGCTAATAATGTATATACGAATCCAAAAATTTCTTTAGATTTCAGAGACAGACTAATACTATACATTATATAAAAGCTAACCTTTGCTATTCTTACAAAACCTTACAAAATCTCAATTGGGTCGAACAAATAATATAAACGTTGATGTTCTAACGGGAAAAGAACATCTCATTTATTTAACGGGGTACTTTAATTTTAAACAGAAAAATATATATAGTCAATACAAGCCTCCAACCAATTTAGTATTGAAACTAGTCGAATATTGTCGAATGAAAAGAATGAACATTTGTGAAAGAAACTAGTTGCAATTTTTATAAGGATAATATATTATATACATACAATACATTGTTAGCTTTCTTTGTTAAGCATTTCTTACAAATACTAACAGTTGGGTTAAAAAACGGGTGAAGATCCCCCTCTCATTTAGAGAGGGGGATCTTCTTTTTTTTTGATAATTTTCACCTATCATTTACCTGGATTGATATGATACGAAATCGTATCAAATAGTAGAAATATGATGCGAAAAGTGTTATCTTCGTTATATTACATATAATAGAAAGGAAGATAATATTGATTTCTACGGTCGAGCAATTAAAGGAATATCTACCAGATTTATATGAAGAACTTGCTGAAAAGTATGAGAGCATTTCTGACTGGACGGGAGTGAAAATCACTGCTCCTCTATGGGAATCTAATGAAGTTTTGAATTCATTTCTTCTCCACTACACTACTGATGAAGTGGTATCCAAAGATAGTGATTGGAAAACAGGAGATATATTTGAAAACTATGCGACGACAATAACCTATAACAGGATCATTAACAAAGGGAAAAATACATATATGGATGATTTAGCACTAATGTTGAAAATGGGTGATGTTCTTGATTCAGTAATGTCCATTAAAGAAGCAGAGAAACAAATGGGACTACCAGATGGAACGATTAGACGTGATATTTCACGAGGTAAGTTGGGCCCTCATATGGTAAGAAAATCAGGCAATACTTGGCTTATAACCAAAGAGGCTTTAAAAGAAATATATAGTGATTATGCCCAGGAGTTTTATATTTTTACTCTAGGATTTACTCATGTAGACTACCGAGAAGTTTCTGAAGTTAGATCATTGAGTGTGCATCGTGTTAAAAGTTTATCGTCCTTGTTCCACGGTTCAATAGGTGAAATAAAGAAATACGAAGGAACTGAATATGATTTACAAGAAACTCCAGATATTAATGGAAGGTATAAAGAGGCTATCAATGAAGGGCTAACGGTTCTTGAATGGGTGATATCCCAAGAACAATTTGAACAACTGATGCATCTGGACCTAATGAGTGTTGATTATACTCAATCACTTGGCTTGTTCAAAGACGCTTTGGCAACAGCTGAATATATTATGAGCTTCTCTAACATCGAAGATGGGCATTACCATCAATCTTGTCGATTATTAGCATTGAATCTCTGCCAATCTATTCAAGAACATACATTAACAGCTACGAATTATGACATATTAGATGAATTGGAAAGAGTATTAATCAATCAGGATACCCTATTTTCTTATATTGAGGAGCTTAGTATTGATTCCAATGCAACAAACTATCTGAAAAAAGAGGTATTAGGTAAGGATGTAGCAAACATAGCAGCTCTCCTTAAATATCTAGTAGAAAGTGTTCAAAAGCAACGTGAGGGTAAATAAAAGGGTATTTTAAACATACAAAAGACCTCTCACCCCTAGTGGTGAGAGGTCTTTTTAGTGTGCCCGGCATGGGTGCGAGCTATAGGGTGAAAGTCCCGAACAGTGAAGGCAGTAGTAACTGTAGCTTAAGGCAAGGAGATACGAGGCGACTTTTATCTCTGAAGGAAGCCAGCGGCAAACTTCTGCTCCGAGGAATACGAACCTCATACAAGGCTAGATGACATTGGACGAGTCTGCTAAACAAGACAAATCCATACTGCCAAAGGTGTCATAAAGTAAATGAGGCGGAGACGTGGAAGGAAAGTTCGTACCCTTACCCGGGGAGAATCTGTCGGAACGCCATGCCCACATGGTAAGCGTACTCGAAACGAGTACGTTGAACGACAGACGTCAGCCGAAGCCATAGTACTTCCTTTCTCGAGAAGGGAAGGAAGGGCCGAATTTAATTATGAACATTTCGCTTGTGCGTATCGGTGCTTTGTAGAAACAGAAAATAAAACCTCTCCTAGGGATGATGCCATGAATGGGCGGGGGACCTAGACAGAGGGTGGAGAAGTCACAGAACACAACCAAGAGAGAAATGTACGTTGGAGGACATATTGATGTTGATGGAACGAATCGTGTCACACGAGAATGCGAATCGCGCCATGGAGCGCGTGATTAAAAACAAAGGGAGCCATGGGATTGACGAGATGCCCGTAACATTCCTACGGAAGCACCTCAATGATAACTGGAAACAGCTAAAACATGAACTCCTTTCGGGTACTTATCAACCTAAACCCGTTCGCCGAGTCGAAATCCCGAAACCAGGTGGAGGGAAAAGGAAGCTAGGAATCCCGACGGTGACCGACCGTTTCATTCAACAAGCCATCGCTCAAGTCCTTACCGACCTGTATGACCCAACATTCTCGGAGCGAAGCTACGGCTTCCGTCCAAAACGAAGAGCTCATGATGCGATTGAAGTCGCTAGAGGTTACATCCAAGAGGGATACAGATGGGTAGTGGATATGGATTTAGAGAAATTCTTCGATAAGGTCAACCATGACCGACTGATGTCAACGCTTTCGAAACGCGTTCATGACCCCACCTTAATGCGATTGATTCGTAAATACCTTCAATCGGGTGTCTTGAATGATGGGCTAGTTAGCCCAATCACAGAAGGAACTCCTCAAGGTGGCCCCCTAAGTCCTTTATTATCTAACATCGTCTTGGACGAACTTGACAAAGAACTGGAAAAACGAGGTCATAAATTCGTCCGCTTTGCGGATGACTGTAATATCTACGTGAAGTCCAGAAGGGCTGGTGAACGTGTGCTGGAGGCAATGACACAGTTTATCGAAAAGAAACTCAAACTTAAAGTTAATCGAGAGAAGAGTGATGTCGGCCGCCCCTGGAGAAGGAAATTTCTAGGGGTAAGCTTTACGTCGAATAAGAAGAACCCCAAAGTAAGGCTATCTAATTCGACGGTTACACGATTCAAGAATCGTATAAGGGAACTAACTTCAAGGAAGAAATCCATGAGAATGTCTCAACGGATTAAAAAGCTTAATCAATACCTTGTTGGATGGATAGGATACTATCAAATTGTCGACACACCTTCAAAATTCAAAGAGTTAGAGGGCTGGTTAAACCGTAGGATGCGAATGATTCGATGGAAAGAATGGAAGAACCCCAAAACGAGAGTGGAAAACCTTCGAAAACTCGGAGCGAAAAAGGAAGCTTACGAATGGGGGCAATCAAGAAAAGGCTACTGGCGAATAGCCTGTAGCCAAGTCCTACACACAACCCTAGGCACTTCCTATTGGAAACGCCTAGGACTAAAAAGTTTAACGGAACAATATGAACATCTGCGTCAGAATAATTAGGAACCGCCGTATACGGATCCGTACGTACGGTGGTGTGGGGGGGCGGAGATTAGTCATCTCCCTCTATCCCGATTTATTTGTACACTTCTTTCATTAATTTCTGTAAGATGTCAATCTGTTCATCAAAAAGTGACTTGTATTTCTTTTTTAATATCTCAAATTCTTCTGTGCCCTTCTCGGTTACACGGTACCAATATACCTTTTGTCTTCGTTTTTCATGGGACTTATAATCTTCTGTCCGATGTAGCAACCCTTCATCATGCATGTCATGTAGAGTATCTAATAAGGTGGATGGAGCTGGTTGCCAATTACCGGTGAGCTTGCTAAATTCCTCTTTGAAATGCTCACTGATCATAGAAGTTCTTTTGTGAAGGAGGTGGAGAATGTAAAACTTGGTGAATTGTGCAGCGGACATATTTAAAGCAAATTTCTTGGGATTATTTTTATGTGACATTACTTGTTTTCCTCATCTTCATCGCGTTTGTCATTGTTAGTGTTGTAAGGATTTTCTCTAGATTCG
The DNA here is from genome assembly GCF_009856295.1 of Pontibacillus yanchengensis. NCBI lineage: Bacteria > Bacillati > Bacillota > Bacilli > Caryophanales > Bacillaceae > Pontibacillus > Pontibacillus yanchengensis. Next base: position 13,980 of record NZ_WMEU01000015.1, read on the forward strand.
GGGATAAAAAGTCTTTCATCAACGGTAGGGTATTCGTATTTAGTCATTTATGGTAACCTCCTTCGGTAAATTGTATATACTATCAAAAGTATAACATGTTCCTATATAGTAGTAATTCGAAACCTGTGTAAATAATGGAAGTAAGATTCCGTTACCTACTGCTTTTTAAGTCCAGCCATTCACCTACCTGTTTAGCAAAACTCTCTGTCGTACACTTTAATTCATCGAATAGGAAATTGATAAACATCGAAAAAGTAAATTCCTCTTCATAAGGATTCTCTTTCCTTATGAACCTATAAACTTCTTTCAGCTGCTCCATCCGTTTTGGATCTAGTTCTGAAGCGACAAAACGACGTAATAAGTGATTCACTAGCTCTGTATCCTTTATGGAGTACTCCAATAGTAAAGAGGTAGTAGAAGCGAGAGTCATATCTAATGCGAATGCTAATTCTCCTAACCTGGAATGAAACTGTTGGCCAAATCGAATAGTAATCCTTTTCTTCGGTCCTATGATTTTATTAGTTCTGTCATTTTCTATGGTACGATCACCAATATATATTGTGTATTCATTAAGGTTGAAATCCCTTTTAAACTGTTCGGAAAGAAGCTCAATAGCTTTTTTGGAATACAATCCTCTTACACACAATTCTTCTGCAATGTCCTTCACAGGGCGACTAGTGATGTAACTAATCCGGTGAATACATTCGGATATAGGTAAACTAACAAAGGGTTTAACATCCTTCTTCTTATCACTTCTAACTTTCCTCACCTTACTCTTCTCCATCGTTATCTCTCCCGTTTTACAAGAATTATGTTAAGGACACTGTCCTACTGTTCTAGTAATAAATCTATGAGGGGAGAGGTGAAGATATGTTTAGGACAGAAAAGAATTGACCATAATGCTACTAATCAAACTAAAGGAGTGTAGCATATGGCTATTAAACTATCGTCTAAAGAGGCTAAGGAAATCGCTAAAAAGAGTATTTATAGAGCGGACACATACGGAATTCCAGTTAAAAAGAAAAAGAAGAAATAAAGCACTAACTTATTTTAATAAAAATACTTAGTATCAACTCCGAACAAGAATATAAACACAAACACAAAAACCTTTAACAACGCAAGTAAATATCCTTTACACGTTAGATGTTTTTGTCATTGAATTATGAATGTGGCCATAATGTAAATGTCTTTCTACGTTGTTTATTAGCATACTGAGGATATAAGCATCATATCCTTGCGTTTCTCGCTGTTCATTTAGCATGACTTCAATTACTTCTTCCTGCTTATAATTCTTAGGATGATACTTTCTCGGAAGAGATAATGCACTATAAACATCAACAACAGCTGCCAATCTTCCTTCTAGTGGTATGTCTTGGACTCCATATGGATATCCCTTACCATTCAAACGCTCATGATGATAAAGGCAAAAATCTAGAGTTGAGTAGGAAAAGGCGCTTTCTTTTAAAATGTTAAAGCCTTCAATAACATGTTCATTAAGAATATACTTCTCGCCTGAAGATAATCGACGGCTACTTTTTAAAATGTCGTCTCCCATAGCAATCTTACCAATATCATGGAGTAAACCAGCGAGAAACATATCTTCTGGCACTAAATCCAAGGATCCTGCTAATTCGTATGCTTTTTGAGCCACTATTAAACTGTGTTTTAATGTGTGTTGATCTCTTGCTTCCAAACAACGTAGTAACAGACGTGCGCTTTCCCACTCGTTAGTTATTTAGTTAATAATATAGTAAACTACCCTCTTCTCTTTTTAAAGAACATTTGTGAAAGAATATTCCAGTACAAATAAGTTAATTATAATGCAACCGTTTCGCTAACTTAAATGGAAATCCTTCTAAATGGGCTATTATAGTTTTGAATAGAGCACTTGCGCGTATTTCATTATTGCAACGCCCTTAGACCAATTGTATTTGGCTTTAATTAATGGATGAATTTATAGTATGTCACTTTATTAAAAAAACGTGAAGTATAAGAGTTCAAATAAAGTTTTATATTAAGTACAACTTCCTTCTTTCACTGTGGTATCAAGGGTAAGATCCTTAGGTTTAAACCAAGAACGATATTTAATACATTTATCTTCTGATTTCACTAGGTACGTCACAACCCAATCCTCACCTACACTTCTTGGTCCAGATTCAATATATTCTATACTTTTAAATTGAACTTCACTCTCGTAATTGTCTTTAATGACTTGTTTCATTTCTCTTTTCTTAGAAATGCTACCATATGAACTTGAATACCAAAGCCCAGCAATAATAGCTAATAACAATATAGAAACAAACATAATTTTAAATTTGTTTTTCAATTTCTCCACCTCCATATTAAAAGCTACTAAAAGTTTGTAATAAACGAGGAAAATTATAAATACGAAATTTGTATTAATATACATAGGACTTATGAATCTATTCGCATAATCTAAAAATGCTAGTTTACAATCATGATTTCAATATGTTTATAATTTGAATTGTAACAAATATCTTCCATATTAAGTGGTGTTCAAATTGAAAAAAATGCTAATGATAATTTCATTGTTAGCAGTAGCGGTAATTTCTGCAGGACAGATAGTTTCAGCAACTCAAAATGTTGATAGTAGTAATTCTGTCTCAAATGAGGAAAAGACTTCAAAGAAAGAAAAAGAAAACACTGAAGAATTGAAAGTAACTGCTAAAGAGGTAAAAGAAAAGATTAAACAAAAATTTGAAGATAAGAAGATAAAAGGTAAGAACTGGTTGGATAAACAAGAATCAAATAAGAATATACGTGCATCTCTTACACTTAATGAGAAAAAAACATTAAATAATGCAATAAAAATGGCTGAAGATAATAATTTAGACATACAGCAATGGAGTTTATCCTATAAATTAGGATCAAAAACTGCAACCAGTGTTTTTTCAAAGGGCGATAATCAGTCAATAAAAGAGGCGAAAAAAGAATTTAAGAAAAAACACTTAGGTAGTCTTAATATACAAATTAAAAGTATGAAAGAAGTAGTAAATAATAAAGAAAACCCTGAAAGCGTCCGAAATCAAGCAGCGAAAAAATTAGAAAATTTAAAAGAATCCAGGAAGTCATTTAAAAACGAAAAAACTAAAATGGTTTATGGTTTACAAGTGAAATCTAAAGCTAAGAATATCGATGATATTGTTTCTAAAAATAAAGTCGCTTTAGTATCAAAAGGTGAAAATCAAAAGGCTGCTTTAAGAAAAGATGTGCCACAGGATTGGCTTGAAAGGGCTGAACAAAATGTTAAGAATGCTAAAAAATAAAGGTCTTAGAATTTTTCTTATCACAAGTTTAATGATTATTAGTTTTGCACCTGTGGTATCAGCAGGTGGAGGAACTATTGATACAAGTAAATTCCAACCTGATGATATTGCTCCTACATGGGGAAACACTGATGTTGGGTATGATGTAACTGCTGAAGAACGATATATTCAACATGATTATCAATGGGATGAGGATGGACAAGTAATGGCAGCCTATTACAATTCAAATGCTCATGATGGTCATAGTCCTAGCGGAATGGAAATTGATACCTCTTTTTATAATTATGAATGTGCTACCGGACCAGGGGGAGATTGTGTCGAATATAGCACTTACGCCATTGAAGCGAAAAGTGAAAGTCAGTCCTCCTCATATTGGTGGTCTGATGCTCCTGAAGCATATATTGATTCTTCAGTTTTAGATAAGGCAACGGAACCTACAATTGGATTAGGTTCTGGACAATGGCTCTCTGCAGAACCAGGATATATATATACTTCAGGAACATATGTTGAACCAGGAAGTCAACAAAATGACAGGTATAAAGTAACAGTTTCTCGAGTTCATCATCACGATGTGGCAATCAACTGTGGTGGAGGGATCTCTAACCCTTATTGTAAATATCAAGATACCCCGGCTGTTGACGTAATTGACGCTTGGGCAGAATACACACCAGATTATGATAGAAATTGGCAATATCCTCAATGGCATTAGTATTAAATAGTATTTAATACATCGATTAGTATATTAATCAAAATTTAATTATTAATTAGTTAAAAAACAAAAGAACATCTGGCTAATAAAAAAGCCAGATGTTTTTTTAATTCACCTGAAAAAATATTTATTTATTTTTTGTTCAAATAAAATCTAGGGTTGAACAGGGCTATATTAGATGATTTCCCTTTGTTAAATGAGGTTTTTATTGTTAGTTTCTTAGAATCACTCAAATCCACATTTATGTTTTCTATATCAGAATTTGGTTTTATTGAATTATGGTAAATCTCGTTATCATCCAAAAGGATTGTTATCGTAGCTGAGCTATTATCTTCCCCTGGATTAGACGGATTTCTCATTTGCTCAACAAGATTTCTATCATCTAATTTAGCTTGTCCTATTTTAGCTTTGAAAGCCTTATAATCTTCATTTACAGTGATATGTATTGTTGAGGATTGTTCAGCTTTTTGGGCATTCTCCTCTTGCGGAATGTGTCTAAATAGAATGTAACCATCATGATGTAATTGGTTCTCAACAGTATCTCTGATGCCTTCATTGTCTTCAGATTTAATGTCTATGGAATTTGATTGGTTATTTATATCCGCTTCCACTCTTTCGTCTGCAAAATATACTTCCTGTGTATTTGCTAATCTGATAAATTCCTCGTAATTATCCGCTTCTGGATGAAGCAAAACAGGCAACCACAGCATTAAATAAATGATAAAACGAGCGATAGCGCCTATCACGTAGGAACCAAGGATTACCGTAAAAAGAATGAAAAATGGCTTTCCTACAGCTTTACTTATATTCTCCTTTATTATTACTTCTTCCAATAACGCAAGTATAGTGAAAGATAATAAGCTTATTAAGATAAATGTAAGTAAGGTTATCCATATCTTATGCCATAACGTTGAACCAAGGTCGTGATACGCATCAAAAGTTATTGGGTAAAGTACCTTTTGTATAATAGGGTGGGAACTATACCATGAAATGATCTTCTCTATCCCTACCCAAAATAAAGCGAAGATCAAAGCTGCAATTATAGGGACAACAATACATCCAATGGCAGACAAGCAGCCCCACCCATCGGTATCATCTTTAGGTCTATCAGGTCCACCATCGTCACCAAATAAGAAATCTAATGCTACTAAAGTTTTGAGATCCATAACCATCTCCCCTTTTCCTGTGATTTAAGAATGTAATAAAAGACAAAAAAAAACGCACCAATCCAATGTATAATGATTGGTACGTTTTCCGCCTTTCCAATATAAAATATATAGAACCGCTTCATATATTGAAAGCACATTTGTGAAGAGTTTATCGTCTGATTTGTTTTACCCCTTCCTTATAACGTTTTCGACAACCTTCTTCAAACTGCTTTCGAGTTAATGAGTTTCTTGAAATATAAGATGATATTCCATAGTTTCCTTGTTGTATATTTTTGTACAATTCATTCACTTTTTTCATAGAGTATTTAGCAAAGTACATAGTGAGAGTGGTGGGATCACATTGATAGTCTCTGTTTTGCATGAACCATTCCGTCAAACGTTCTACATGAATCTCATCAGGCATGACAAACTTACCTTCAAGGTAGTTAGTAGAATCAATAATTGTGTCTACTGTCTTTGTTGCTGCTTGAACACAACTGGAACCTAGTTCATAATAGTGCACTTTACCGTTATACAGCTTTTTATAATCTTTTATTAATTTTATTGCTTCCTTTCGTGTTGTTTCTATATAATCCAAATCTTCTTTCGTTGGTTGCGTTGGTTTCTCCATTCTATTGACATTCCTTTCACCTACACCAAGACGCTCAATATACCTATAAATTCTCTTCTATTAAACTGATAATCTTTTCTTCAACAGAAACATCCTCTGTTTCAGCATTGCTACTTAGTTTATCGAACAGTTGATCAGGTATATTAATGGTTTTACTCACATAATTCGTGTCTAGATATATACGATGCCCTTCCATTCGTATTTTTCCTGCTCGAATGTGCATCTTCAGTAACTCAAAATCCTCCTGGTTACCGAAAAAGTTACCTTGTCTACAGCGGACGAAATAATCTCCCATAGAAGTTTCATAGATTTGGATATTCTTTGTACCTAACTCGCCGATCATCTTATATAAGGTGTTGTACGTTTGATGTTCAATGTGTCTGGGGATTGAAATTCGAAACTCTACAAACCCTTTTTTGCGAACATAAGAGCGTTCAGGCCAAGCATCACTCGTGGTGTCAGTACTATCAGCCGAAATAACTTCCCCGTTCTCTTTAAGGAGTGTAAGTGGTTCCACTCTCACCACTCGAACTTGTTCGTGTTTGTAATTACTCAACATAAACAAACGGATTCCATCATTATATAACGTGAGTTTATCTCCAAACTGTGTATGGCGTTTTGTCGAATGATTATTTGAAAGTTCTTCTTTTAATGAATGACAGTCCTCTTTTGAAAATAAGCGGTAGGTTCTTTTACCAATCTTTTTCAACTCACTAATGATGGTTCCTTCTACCGCCAATGAACTAAGATATTGTGGAGTAATACCTATTAACTCAGCTGCTTCATTAAGAGATAACTTATCCGTTTCAAATAGGTGTTCCAATCGATTTACTTCATCTTGGTCAAACATATAGCCGCCGTCACTACGGTAGGTCTTTGGATTAATGGGTTTAGCTGTCCCTTGTTTTATCATATAGCGGATCTGACGCATAGATTTTCCTAAACGATGGGCTACATCATCTAATGAATAATACATACTCCAACCTCACTTTGTTTATTGGTTTATCGTTGTTATAAGCATGAGTATGGTTATAGCACCCATACTATAAGTGGTTATGTTGAAGTGTTTATAGGTTTTACTTTTAAAGTAATGTTCATATCGACATAGTATGGAATCATCATTCCTTCTCATAGCATGTTCCAACAATATGGTATATACACCATCTGTTACACATTTGATGGCTAACATCGCTACATAAATTGCTACAAAGCTGTATATAATAATATTCATAATCGTTAATTCCTCCCTAGTATTGTTGGACATGCTACAGGTGTTGTTTATAGTTATCGAGAAGTATTTATGCCATGTAGTCCATGTGATATGATTTAGTAAGGTGGTATAGGGGCCGCAAACCTTAATACTCACCCATGAAGAGAACCACCACACACCAGGTTCTCTTCATCCTATTTGTAATAACCTAATCTCATGTCTAACGCACACTTCAACACTTTGTAATGTTCTTCGTCTAAGCTTGCTATACAATGCATTAAATTGAAATGTTCATAACCATTGAATAAGTTGTAAGCCAATCGCCCTAACTGGACCATAGAATGCGTCAGGTCGTAGTCGGGTTCAATCGATTCTTCATCATCCTCAAAGTCTTCTTCTAGCTCAGGGAGCGTGTAAGCTTCTTCCCATCTTGCAATCCATTCAATAGGATTTTCTTCCCCCTCTTCAAAATATAGGTGTTTTACTTTACCAAATATATTTGGTACCGAGAGGATATAACAAGCGGTTTGGTACTCTGTATCTCCAGTGCGAGCATGTGGCCATTTCATAAGAAGTTCTTTGAAATTTGATTCATGATCCTTATCCAGAAAGTAGATGCTGTTATTAGGTTCCATAGTAATTTTCCTCCTAGTTTAAAAAATACAATTTGTTCTTCTGTTACGTCGTCTATCACCCCCTTTAAATATTTTATACTTATATTCTTATACTAATCGTTAGTCAACTTAAAAATTCTATCTCCTAACTTTACCTGCTCTATATTTCCATTGTTATCTACCTCTATGATCTCAACTAATACATGTGAGCCGACTCTATTTTTTATGTGAGATGTATCAATACGATGTGTAACATGGCCAGATGTTACTAGTGTTCTTGGTGATGTATCTTTTTTATTTAATTTGCCATCTCTAACTAGTCTGTCTATATGACCATGTACTGTAGAAGGAGACTTTAAGCCTGTAGCATAGCCAATCTCCCTTACGGTTGGGGAGTATCCATGTTGATAGAAATATTCAACAATAAATTCGTACACCTTTTCTCTTGTTTTCAATACTAAGCTCCTTCCCTTCTAAAGATAATACATCTCTTCGTTTGTTTCTCGATCCTTCATTAGAAGCTATCATAACTACTACTTATGAGAATATTTTAGCTATTATGGCATACAACACAGCTAAATAAGCAAGAAACACAACATACATATATGTTGATTTTTGACTAGCACTCCAACCCGTACCATCAGTAAAGTTCATAAAGAGCTGTACCGTGCTTTCGAGGTTTGAAAATAATAATAAACAGGAAACTGCTACGGTTAGTTCGTTTCTTTCTTCAGTACTTTTACACTCCTGGTCCCTTCACTTTTATGTTCCATAGTAGAGGCCATTTTCTTGTATTAAACGACCAATTTCAAAAATCGCTGCCATTTCTAAGTTGTCAACCTCGTCAATGATCGTATCTGTTTCTTTTTTGCGAAAATGAATCCCATCAGTGTAAATATCTTCGTAGATGATAGAGAGATCTAATATCTCATCGACACGAACATCAGAAGATTCATTATTGATAATGTTGACGGCCATGGAATGATTTCCATTCTCCACCACCCCAATGTTAATCGGCTTAATGTACAGAATGTTATGATTTAATTTGTCAAAAGACCAAGGATGGTCCACTCGTTTACCGATCTTCAATAAATTATCAAGCATTCTTTTGCCATTCCATGTTAGAGGGAAAATCAATGTATCTTTTGGGTTTAGTCGTTTTTCCGCTATCCGAATATCCTCTCTAACACTAGTTAAGTTCAACAGATTATTGCCAGAAACATCGAATCTTCTGAAAAGAAGACTCCTTTTCTTACGTAAAAAGAACAGATTTTCCTCGTTCCAAACCTCCTCTTTAGAGATCATATGCTTACGAAAGCAATTCACGATGAGTTGATGCTGTTTCGCTTTGCCCAAGGTATAGATATATTCATAGATCTTATTAGGGGAATCGCTAGCAAGTATTTTTTTAGCTATACTTAGAAGGTTATTGAACTCTCTTCTTTCTTCCTCTCTCTTAATTTCATTTGGAGAGGGACCTTTTGGTTTATCATTTCGCAACCGCTCAACCAATGATTTAAACATTAAAAACCACCATTTCATTTATTTAATTTATGAATCATTAACTGCGAAAGATAAGCACTTTGTGATGCTAACCCTTCTTATTACAGATTTAATCATTGGGAAGAGTCTTAGTCGTCACTTTCTACTGTATATTCATTTCCATTTTCTGGATTTGCAGTAATTCGCTTATAATCTTCCTCCCAAGTTATATAAACACCTTCAATTTCATCTTAGTCAAAGAACAATACTTTTCAACTCCTTCGTTTAATAAGTCAGATTGCCATAAAAATATCTATACATTTAATAGTTTATTAATTAATTCTGTTAATGACTGCGAGAATCTATGAGGAAACAGGCTACACAATAATAAAAAGAACATGAGTAGACATGCTACAACGATTTTTAAATCATCCTCAAATTTACTTCTTCCTTCTTTTTTTGAATTACTGTATTTTTTCAAAACTACTCCCCCCCTAAATTCCTATATACCTCAGCATGTTACCTATTAGAATTAGCTTTCCATGCTACTTCACAATCTTTACAAAATAAACGTTCTGAACCACTCAACCACTTTCTACCTACCTGGAATAAGCCAATCCCAAAAAGAAAGAAAAAAACTACTAACGCTACGTTTTCAAATGTATTTTCTGTACTCAAAATTGGGTTACTTGTGCTTGAAGCTAATCCGAAAAGTGAAATAGTTCCATAAAACAGAAAGGCTGCTCCAACCAATAACAAGAATGCCGGAAAAAGTACCGTTTGTCTTTTTACTACTCTATTGCTCTCGCATCTTATACACCTTTCCCACTCCATATAAATCCCTCCCATCTATCGTAATGAAAGATATTCTTACACTGCAGCAAACCATTCCGCTGGATTAGTAGAGTATGATTTGCTATTCCTAATGTCCATATGACCAACATAAATAGTTGATTCTTTAATCATGTAGAAGATACGTGCTCGTTTACATCGAATCCGCTTCACGTTTTTATTTTTGTTTAACTTGGTGCATTGATACATCTCAGGATACGGATCTTGTTGTAAAGTTGTTAGAGCTTCTTGGATATCCTCTCGTTCCTTTTTGTTGAACTTCGAAAATTCTTTTTTTACACGCTTGGATGCAAATACCACATTATACATCGTTACCTCACCTTTCTATTTTAATATTTTTATAAACGAAAACACATATATAATGGAAGAAACTCGGATTTTTTATTGGCAAGCCCCTTGTTATAAGGGGCTTGTTACAACCCTGCTACCCTATTCTTTTCTCCGCTTCTTGCTTATCATCAAATACCTGAGTCAGCTGAGGCTGTTTCAATTTATAAACTCTTCCCTCTGCATCCAAACTAACAGGGTGAACGTAATAGTATGCCTTTGTTCCTTTTCCGAAGATAACTGGAACAACATCTTTTCCATTGAATAAGAACCCTGCATGACCATCGAACCAACCAATTTCTTTCTCGAATTCTTTTCTACCTAGGGATTCAATCACTTTATCAACATTTGTAGTAGTCTCTTTTTTCACGATAAAAGGTTTAACTTGTACTACGCCCTTTGGTAAAGCTACGGACAAAGGAAATTTACGATTGGGTTTAACCTCGATGATGACACCATATCCTTTTTCGTCTTTCACGCTAACAACTTGACCGACCTTACTCTCTTGAAGGGACATCCCGTCTGCCTCAGCTATATTATATTTACATCTGCCTGATTTCCCTTCCAGGATTCGTTGAGCGAATGTTTCCTGTGCTTTCTTCAAGATATCTTCTTCCGACATCCCTTCTGTTATTTCTACTTTCACCTGAGTAGTATCAAAATCCATGTTAACTAATTTTTCCATGTTAAATTCCTCCTAAAGTGTATTTCGAAAATTCCCAATATTGAATTGGTTAACTGTATCGTAACAGAAGTATTTTGCACTTACAAGTAATAAAATAATATTAAATACACAAAACATACAAAATGTATATAAACATGGAATAATAACATGTTTTTCTATGTGAAATGAAAATATCATGATAATATAGTAAATATAATGGTATTACTAATTGTAAGTGCAAATTAATGGAAAAAGGAGGTTCAATAATGAATTTGGAAAAATTATCTACATATGAATCAAATCAACTCTTGAATTCCGATGAATTTGATTGGTTTAATCCTTCAATGTATAAAAGAGTGGTGGAATTAGGTTTTCGAAATGTCGAGTGGAATGAAATTCCAGATGAATTGTTACTTTATCTCTTTTTACATGATGAACCAAGTTTGGGTTCCAAAAGAAAGGAAACAACGAAAAAGGAGTATTTTCGAGAAGCGAAGCAATTTATGGACTATGTGTTTCAAACATCAGGTAGTATCCGATCCTTACACCATGAAGATGTACAAAATTATCAACTGCAGTTAGAGCAACAAGGATACAAGTCAACCACCTTAAGACGAAAAAGCGTTGTTATTCAACAGTTCCTATCTTACCTGGTCAACAAAGGAATTATAGATGACGATTTAACGAAGAGCATGAAAAGGATCTCGGTAAAGAAAGAAACGCTTGTGAATCGAGACTTTTATGATACGGAAGTGCAAGCGTTGCTAGACTATTACCAAGAAGAAGACTACTTCATGTACACCCTATTATATGTACTTATATCTACCGGTTTACGTATTCAAGAACTAGCGGATGCAAAATGGGGGAATGTTTTCTATCAACCAGAAGTGGGATTATATTTCTTAACAGTCGTCGGTAAGCGGGATAAAGCACGAGAGGTTCCTATTTTTGAGGATGTGTTAGAGGTCATTAAGGAATTCCGTATGAGAAGAAGATTTACTGGAGAGTTAAAGAATGACGGAACGCCTTTCTTCCCCAAAGCTAGTGGCCAACATTATAGCTTTAAGTATTTAAGTCAAAAGTTTTCAAATGAAATCCTATCGCTCCAAGGTCAATTTGAATTTATCAATCAGCGGGTGCAACGGGAAGAAGCAATGAAAGAGGAAGGTCATAATATAAAGTATCGAATTACGCCTCATACTTGCAGACACTATACTGCTTCCTATTTCTTATCCAAAGGAGCTGACCAAAAAGCGGTCCAGGATCTACTTGGCCATGAATCATCCTCTACAACAGATGGTTATTTGAGGAGGAAACGTAAATTTGAAGAACATGCAGCTGTAAAGGTTGGGAAAACCTTTATGAGTCATTGAAAATATGAAGCTGTGAGCAAATTAGATGTATAAAAGTGATAGATAATGAATAAATTTAAACATATGATCATAACAAAAAGGACTGTCTAATTAAGTTAGCAGTTTCCTTTTATTAAGAAAACATATAAAGAAGAAGGGAAACGTCCGAATTCCATTTGAACTAGGAAGATTTAAAATTACATAAAACAGGCACTACTCATTTAGTGTAATGAGATGTGCCTGTTTTTAGGTGATTTTAGTACATCTTACATTGCTTACACTTTAATTACCTGCTTTTTTAATCTCTTTCTCTATTTGCCCTTTATTTAATGAGCCATTTAAGCCTTTAATAGATGACCTGAATTTACCGTGTTTCTCTGGTACAAGAGCAGTATCTGACAATTCATAGTAATATCCATCGTCAGATTTCTTTAAGAACATTACATACACTTGCCCATTATCTACATAGTTAATAGCTTGGTTCAGTGTAATTCTATCAGGTGTCGAACCTTTGAGGACGTTTTTCACTTCTACTTCTGAGAATTGTCTATTGAATTCTTGCTGGGACTGAGGATGTTTTACAGTTTTCTTTTCAACATTTGTAACTTTCCCCATAACTATAGCGTCAGATTTAGTAGCTAATTCTTCAAAATTATATTCAGGCCAATCTGCATGTGCTTCTGAGCTAAATTCATAGGCTTGACTTTGATTTACATCAGTATTCAGAATACTCACTGAAAAAATTGTTCCCGCTGAGAATACTGTGAGTAATGATAATTGCATGAATTTATTCATTCGTTTTACCCCCTTAGTTTCTTAAATCTTTAATTTCGTTCACATCTCTTGTTCTAGGTACAGAATTAGTTCTATCACGACTGTAACTCATAATTGAATTATCTCCTACACCTTCTTTCGATTCATAGTCACCCAAGAAGAGAGCATGTCCAAATTCATGTACTGAGGTGTTGATTGCTAACTGCCAATAGGTTGCTTCATCATCATATTTAGATGAATTGTTTAAAACTTCTAATTCAGTGCGGTTGATACTTATATTGAATGAATCAACATTCCCCCCTACAATATCCGGTTGGTACAAACCTAACCAACCATCATTATAATCATAGTGAAAGAACCAATTCTCTGCATTATCAACATGATTAACCGTTACACCAATTTTTTGATTCCAATGATCGGCGGATGTATTTGATAAATAGTTAGCACTGCTACCGCTATAGTCATAAGGAATATTGTATAAGTCATAACCCGTCGACAAATACTTTGCAGCGGCAGGTACCGCTGTCATTACGAAAGCAATACCCATTACAAATGTTAGGACCTTCAATTTCATAAACTTCTTCACTAAACTTCCTCCTCATATATTTAATATTTTGTTAAGTACTTATCGATAAACATGATAGCGCCTCAACAATTACAATATTACAAAAAGGAGAAGGACAGGATGAATCACGAAAACTAGGCAATGAGTATGATCAGCAGTGATTAAATAACTCTGGGTTTGATATGAGAGGAGACACACAAAAATTATGAATATGTTCATATTTAGGTGATTAATAATATTGTTTGTATTAACATTAAAATATCATTTTTAAAGGAGGGAAATCCTATGAGCTTAATTATTAATAAGCACTTACTTAGTTTTAAGCTTATCTTAGTGTTATTCTTTATAGTTCTTAGTGGTTGTAATTACGTCACAAACAATGACGAGGTTGAGAAAGTAGAAGTTTCTAAAATGAATATACACGGGGACACAAATTTAATCAAAACCTTGAGAGGTAAAGAAATGAATGCTGTTTTGGAGATTTCACAAAAAGCTAAAGAACAAAGCGACAGTATTGATATGGCATATGGGGATTATGAGATAGAAGTTCATTTAAATACTGGAGAAAAGATTAAATTCACTTTATATTTTTCGTCAGCAGGAACCTCCGGTATTGTTATGAAAGATCCGACTTTTTACTCTGATCTAGATAAAACTGATATCAGTAATTTCAAAGCTGCTCTCAAAAATCAATAATCATTATAAACAACAAAACCTCCATATACATTCAGGAGGCTTAGTTGTTCATTCACATCACTTCACTTTTACACTCAACACTTTGGCAATGAGTAAAACGGAAGCCAACGCTATGTTGTGAATATTTTGAAAGGAGGCATTTACATGAGTATTCAAAACTTAGAAGCCATTTAAATAACATTGCTATGAATAGTGAAGCCACAATTCTAACGCAACATAACCCTTAGCGTACATTTTCCGCTTTTTGCTGTCTGAACCCCTATTGCAAAATAAGTACACCAATAAACGTTGTATCTAAATACTAAGTTGTAATCACCCTTTACTATAAAAATCATAGTTTTTGTGAAAATATTCATAATAATGTTCCTAAACTTTGAAAATCTTTTATTTTAAATGATTATTTAATGATTCCATAACGATAAAAAGAATCGATTTCCTTTCTTACTAACTCACCTAAATTATTTCTTTCTTGAAGAAAAAATATATCCTGTGATTTTTTCCAATGTTGCATCCCTTTTTCAGTGTTATTAATTAATACATAATTTCTTCCTATTTGGTAATGAAATTCACCAAATAAGAACATTTCTTCCCTTCTTATACATTGCTTTATCCCTTCCTGACACCATTTTATAGAGTTCTTATGATCCTTGCTGTCAGTTAATACTTTAGATGAATTGTATAAGGTCTTTAAATAAATTCTCTTTTCTCTGAATTCAAGAAACTCTTGAGCAATGAAGCGCCCAATTTCTAAATATTGCGTGGCCTTACTTAACTCCGATTCATTTCGAAATATGATTCCTATGCTATTCAAAACTTGTATATCTAATTCTGTGTGCAGTTTACTTAAATCCTTATCTGACAAGCAAGTATGAAGGATGTCTATAGCATTCTGATAATCATTCTGAGAATGGTATAATATAATGCCCCTGTGCCAGTTCAAGTATTTCTTATTTGCCTCTATACGAAATGCGGGAACATCTTTTTCAGACCGTATAATCTCCTTGATTAAGTGATAATCTCTATCTCTTCTTGCTGCATCTAATTGTTGTTTAACCTCCTCAATATAATCGAGTCGGAGAATATTTTGCTGGTCTGTAAAAAAGTGAATGTTTACACCAAGTTTCTTGGTAATTTCTAAAAGAATATTATATGAAGGGGTAATTTGATTCTGTTCTATACGACTAATTTCAGATTGGGTACATATCCCATAGGCAAGTGCTTCCTGAGAGATATTTAACTTCTTTCTTATTTGTTTAACCTTATCACCTAGTGTTTTTTCCATAAAAAGACCTTCTTCCGATTATGAATATTTTCATAGTTTAATAGAAAAAGAGCGTAATTTTAAAATTTATGTCTACATATTCCTATTAATGTTACACAAGAATACATGACTGAGTTGCTTGTACTATTATTTTACTTTAAATTGGAAAATAGATACAATAAACATTAGTATAAATGGGGGAAAAATATGAGGAAATTAATCTATCTATTCGGAATTATCATTATTTCTTTGAGTACTATAGGAAGCACAAATGACTATCATTCCACTGCTATAGAAAAAAATTCTGTGAAGACAGATGATATAGTAACGAATGATTTACCTGATCAACACTAGTTTCTTAGTGAATCTCAATAATGAATATATATAATAACCATTGTACAATTCTAGAAGTAATAGATTTTGGCTCAAGAAAAAGAGTAAAATTCAATTTGAAAAGGACCACCTTCTTAAAGGCAGTCCTTTTTCTTATGGTCTATAATTATCTCTAATATTTAAAAACATACTTTCCTAAATGGTTTTGTATTACTCGTTTGAAATAATAATCATCATTATTATTTTCTCGCATTTTAATAATAAGTTCCTCATATAAAAACATCTTCCCTTTTTCATACCGATACCGTATTTTGAATGTAGCAATATCCCGGTTGTCTTTTTTAATTTGGGAAATATCTCTTTTTTGTATGAATGAATCACCATAAGAAATGCCATCTTTACAAATTGTAATGCTTATTCCCTTCTTATCACGAAAGTGGGCTTTCTCATTTATGATATATGAATTGTACTTTTTGTTCTCTAATAGTTGTTTTCCAAGATAAATGATTCCAATACAAATAAACACAAACAACGGAACGAGTAAAGCTCCCCAAATTGCACCGGTCATAGCTGCTCCACCAATAAGACAAAACACAAAAATATATAAAAATATACAACCCCAAGATTCTTGAGATCTATATGGATTGTGATAAATAATAATTCCTCCCTTCTTCATCTTATTAATTTGATAAGGCATATAATGGCAAAAAAAAAACACACTCCACCTAATAGTTTAGGTAAGTGCGTTTTCCGCCTGGTATTGAATTAATATAATACTAGTTTACCATAAATTAGTTCTTAAAGAGTAATTGAAATATATAATTGCATTATTCAATAAGATCGCATAAGCTAGCATATTGCTAAAAACTTTATTTTATAACATTGTTCGGAGTTGCTACTGTGTATTAATAAAGAACTATGAAACTTTAACTGTCTTGTATAATTCACCAATCTTGGCTGCCACATCATTTAAATGATTTCGGAGCTCATCAGGAACAGTTAATTGACTCATCCATTCTCCAGGAGTACCATTCATCAAGATTAGTGACCTTTTAGACACGAATAAAGTTCTGATTTTATTATGCTTTATGGTAACTTTCCATAAATACTCATGGTGTTCATCCTTACTTAAACCCTGGAGTATATTATCAGCTCCTCCGGCTGAGTCACGTTCAATGCGCTTTAATTGATGAATCATTTTTAATCTCCCCCAGTCACGTATATCGTTATATATTCAATAGATATGTTGCAAAGGAGAGATATATTCTAATATTAAACAAATAAACCGTATTAATCCCAAAGGTCATCCATTCTAATTGTTGAATCATATTCTCTTAAAGCTCTAATAATTCTTTTGCTTGTATTCATGGTAGGATTTTTTGTTTTATTATTAGCAAGGCTACATATAGTACTCTTGCTGATTTTCGATTTTTTAGATAACCAGTCTAATTTAATATCATGGCGATCTATGAATTTGCCAAATTTGGAACGGGAATTCTTAACCACCATAATGAGTATACCTCCTTTTTGTTCTGTTCATCGAACTCTTTGTGAGTCTAATACGCCTTTTACTCTCATATAATCATGCTACCAAGGAGCAGAGATTTTATCTCCTTGGTAGCAAGGCACATTCCAAAAAAGATTAGCTAACTTTGTCTACTTTAGCAGAAAACTGCTGAACCTTTTGAAATATTTCTTTGTAAGTTTGAATTTCATCATTCAAATCCTTGATTTCAGATTGTAGATTATCATTTTCGGTTCTTAGTCTATACATGTTCTCTTGTACGTCTTGCAAAAACTCAATTAGTCCTTGAAGGTTATAATACTCTACTGGCTTTTTGGTTGAACGTGTAGCAGCTACTTTTGCTTGCTTAGCTTTAATAAATTCTTCTTTGTAGATTTTCCGTAAGTTATTATTCCAACGATACCCACATGCAGCGGTTGTGCGATTAAGTATATTACCTACCTCTTCAAAAGCCTTCGTTTGAGTACTTCCTTCCGCTACATGCTTTATGACTTTCTCTGCAAGAAGCTCATCCTGCTTTGATGACCAACTATCAATACGCCCTTTTCTTTTTGTACCCTTCCCCACTCTACTCACCTCGTATTTAATTTGACTATTTACAGATTTGACAGATTAACAGAATAATATACTTAAAATATTCGATACTATTAAAAAATGCCCCCAATAAGGAGGCATTACTTTGTTGTAATTAGGATTGATTGTTAAACCTAGAGGAGGTTGAGAGAATCATTACAAAGAGAATGATCGGCATTGAATATAGGATATAGAAACTCTTAATTTCTATAAAGTATTGTATAAACCAATCTCCAAAATAGGACCATATTGGAAGTATCCCTATAAAAGCAATAACCGCAATTTCAAAGCGTAGAAAGCTGTATAAGGATAAAAGCACTGCTACTATAAGAAACATAAAGAATACTATATAACTTCCTCCCATATCATTGGCCCCTCCCTTTCTAATGCACTCATTACGAGTTAATTAGCATATACTTTAATTTCACTCTTCTCTTGAACAATTTTAATGTCATCCATAATATCGTATTGATTAAAGTCCTCTTCACCTATTTCCAGCTTATTTTCTCCATTATGGCTATCTATAACTATATAATAGCTGTTGTTTTCCTCGTATTTATCCAATACCTTTCTTTCCATCGTTAAGCTCTCAATAACAGTAGAGTCTTTCGGCATATAATTAATATATAATAAGGCCGTGATCACCAAAAGCACTCCTATCAAGCCTAACTTAATTTTCATAGTACATTCCTCTTTTCTATTTATGTTAATCTCGCCCTCTACTACCTTTTGTTCAAATCTTAAACAATTGCTTGATAGTAGTTTAATACCGTATCTAAGTTTTGAGATGTTTGTACAACTTTGTCGTCCGAATTACCATACTCCTCAGCAAGTTTGTACATTTTGGTTCTTAACTCTTTTATTTGGAATTCTAGAATTCTTTTTTGCTGGTTTTCACTATGTTCATTACTTTGTTTAATTTGTTCTATTAACGTATCTTTATTTTGGATTTCAGAAAAAGGAATAACAGGGAGCCCTTCATCACCTTGAGTTTCAATAGGAACTATATCTCCCTTATCTAAGGATGGATAAAAAACGGAACCTTCTGTTAGTTCACAAAAATATATAGAACCTTTCGAAACATCTGATACGACACATTCCATAACCTTCGCTTTAACATGTTCACCTAGTCTTTTTTTATAATCTTTATTGGATAAAGGGATGATAATCTTGATTTGTACTTCTTTAAACATGTGAATCACCTTATTTCATAGTTTTATTTAGCTGTGATATTAAAAACGAATACACGTCATTTGGTCTCTGGAAACATTCATGGAGGTAACTTCCTTCAATTGATTCAATTTCATAAAGTTCAGCTGGATTAAGTGAAATATTATAATGTTCAATGACGATACTTTCACCTAAACCAAGTTTTTTTTAAATCAAGGAGAAGTGGATCATAGTCACTGACATAATTATAAATGGATAGCTGCTCTCCCACTTTACCCACTCCCATTTTATTCTTGCTTAATCTTTCGTTTAATAAATTCAATGTAGTTATCGGACTTGATTAACATTTCTGTTTGTTGCTTTTCATTATAATCATTTTTTCTAAGGTTGCCGTACACAAGTACATCCTTGTCTAATAATTGGGCTTCAGTATAGGTGAAGTGTTTCCAATACTTTTGAAATAGCACTAATGTAAATGTTATGCCTTCTATACTTTCAAAATTAATATACTTAACCTTTTCCCTATTAGTAATCTTCTTTACTTTTCCGTAAACAAAGTAACCTGAATTTGGATTAAGCAACCCATTCCACAACGAATCATGGGCCTTAACTTGATTTAAAACTAAATCTGATAAAGGGATTTTTCTTCCACCGCCAATATTAACTAAGATGGAAGAAATAACGTCCGGTTCATAGGATGTTAGTAGCGTAACTACACTCTTAACTGAACTTATGGATTGTGGAGGTTTATTTTCATCCTTAATTTTCACTTCGGATTCTTTCTTATCTTTTGACTCATTTTCAGTTTGTGTTGAATTTGTTTCATACTCAGGATCTATACGGTTCATGTTCACTTTAATGATGGTTTCTTTGACACCCTTATCAAATAAGTCTTTTTGATACTCACTAACTTTCTCTAGTGAATCGACGAAATCCATAGGCTCATAAAACCCGCACCCCTTTTGGTGTTTCGAATCGTTCTTGCCTGTGGTTTTAAAATGAGGGGTCGAACCTTCATGAGAAGGGACAAAAATTACTGGTGCATTACAGTTCTTATCAATGCAATAAATACGACTACCATGCGTATCTTGTTCATATTCGTTAGCATGGACAAGACTACCATTGTTCAATAGAGCTGTTTGCAATGATTAACTCCTTCCCGCAAAAAAACGCACCTCTTCCATTACGATAGAAGTTGTGCGTTTTCCGCCTTCGATAATATTTTAATCCAATAAAACTAAACATTTATCACTATCTTTATAGTGACAAGGAGGGCTTTGGTTCTTCACCACATTGAATCTCAACCATATCATCAACAACTTTATTCAAGCGAGTTATGAGAGTAGCATAGTTTTGGTCAGAATTTGATTTAATTTTAACTAAAATCGTTGCTAAATCTTGAAAGGTGTCACCAGACTTAGTCACTGATAAAGTCACAAATAAATCAGTGTCAAAAGGGAAAGAATCTGTATTATCTTCTATTTGAACTAGAGCATACGTTTTTTTGGTTTCAACAATAACTAAAGCTTCTTTGTCAGAGTTTGCAATCGTATAATACTGTTCTAGATTAGATTGGTAAAAGCCTACTAACTTATCTTGAATTTGACCTTCTTTTATCATATTACCTACTCCCTTTTATATTGTTTTAGCTTTTAAATTAAGCAATATGGCTGAACCTGGACTTAACTAAAAAGTATGCCATTCTTTAGGACGTGTTTCTGGAAGCCATAAGGTTCCATCTTTTTGTATCATTCCATATTGACCGTATCCATCTTCTTCTACTATCCAAGTTAATTGATGTCTCATTTCTTTACTTTGGATATGCACTGGTTCGTGAGGAGGAGCTGTACTTTTTCTAACGAAAGGGCTCCATCCAAATTCAAATTCCTGATTTAGTACAATATTCTGGTCTGATAGGTTCAAAACCCATACACCAAATTGTTTTTGTTCATTCACGTACCATAACATGTCTTCTCTAATCGGTTCACAAGGTGGTTCAATAGGATAACCTTCATATACTGTGCTTTCTCTAACATTCTCTCTCCATTCGATTGCCTCTTTTTGATACTTTACATAATCATTGGCAACCTCTATTGGAAATAGGTCATAAATACTTGTTGAACTATATGTTTTAACATTTTTAACACGATCTAATGGAAAAGCAACAACGTTAGATTTGTTCATATTTCATCACCTCGGAAGTTTTCTAATTATCTTCTCTGTTCTTCCTTTATACACTAAATCGAAGATAGTGCTTTTAATGTATAAAGGAAGAATCCTACCCACACTGAAGTAGGATCTACCACGTCATTCGATAAACGGTAGCAATAAGTAAGGAGATACAGCAAAAACGATTGCTATAAAAATAAATCCATATGCTAAAAATCGCCACAGTCTCACTAATTGAGGGTTTTTCCGCACTTTAAACAACTGATAAATTACAATACAAATTAGTGCAGTTATGGAGCAAACTATAACTCCCCATTGTTGTAAAAAGGCTAAAAGCTCAACTACAAAATTCTCCATCTCTTCATCTGTAGGTAACGACGGCAGCATCGTATCATTTTTTAATCCAATAGAGTTATCCTTGCTCATATTTTTTCATCACCCACTAGGCTTCGTCATACATGCCATTATTTACCATTTCTTTAATAGACATGATTTTTGTTTTTATGTCATTCATTTTGAGAAGCGATTCAGACTCGTACTTAACATAAACGCCATTTTCAAAGTGAAAGATCAGTTTACCAGCGATTTCAGTTCTAGAACTAATGTACTGATTAATAACAAAGCTTATGTTTTCGATAGCAAATATAAGGTTTGGGATGTTTGGTTCTTTTGGAAGCTTTTTAGCTTTCATAAAACCATCTTCATCCTTCTCCATTTGCGCAACATGATGAACTCTAGTGCTATGCTCTCCTCTATGACTCAACAATACTTCCAATGATCCATTTCCACTCTCATCACATGTCATAAACGGGTTTTCCTCTTCCAAAGAATAAATCAACATCGCAATGACATTTTCAGCTACCTTTTGACGATGGTTGTTTTTCGTTACTGTGCTTGGCATATTAACATTCCTTTCTATATTAAATAGTAGATAAGATTTGAAAGAATGGGCTAGTTTGGAAATTCATGTTGAAATATGTAACTTATGACTGGTATATTTGTATCAGTTTCAATAACAAATACAACTAACCTCGTACACAATAATACATATATATGTATTACTTGTCCACACCTTTTGGAAAAATTATGAGAAATATGTCTAGTTTATTCCAAACCCATCCTCTTTAATAAGAATAATTACCTATTCCCATTAAACAAAATAGATTAGGTATAGAGAGGGAAAAACCCCCTCTATGAAACCTTTTCTATATCTTCTTCATCCTCGTTATGGACTATTGGTTTCCATATCTTATTCAAATACCAATGCCCATCTTCAATAATTACTTGTCCAATAAACAGTTCATTTTCTTCGTACTCATCAAACTTATTATGATCAAAAACTCTTTCCTTCGTACCATCAGATACTAATACCAAGAAATCATCAAACTTCTCTTGTATCCTACCAGCTATGTAATAGTATCCCCTTATAGGATTATCAACGAGCTGTAGGTCTACTTCTGGAAATAGTTCGGTAGGAATCGATGAATCTATCTCAAATAGTTCATCTTGTACATATTCCTCCACATCATTCTCGTGTTCCAAGTTATCTACTTCTTCGTAACCAATCTTATTTAAGAAAGCTACTGCATTTGTATCCAGGTCAACTTCTTCAAGTTCATCTGGAACTAATGACTCTTCAACATATTGCGGAGCTTCTACAAGAGATTCGTCAAATACTATGTCTTCATACATTGGATAGTCAATTCCCCTTATATCCGATTCATTGGTCTCATATGAAAGGGGAGGAAATTCTGTAGCATCCTCCTGTGTAAATGATTCATTATCTTGTTCAAACAAAGTTCCCCTTGCATTCTTCCTTGCCTCTGCACCCTTCGAAAGAAAATACAGATTCAAAGAAAACAGAGTAAAAAGAATCATTAACACTAATAATGTGTTCATAAAAGCTTCCTCCTTGTGTAAATAAATGTATATATTAAAAAAAGCCATAGGAATCCTATGACTCTTCATTTCCGTAATTAAATTTGCACATAAAAAAGAACAAGCTCTATGTGCAGACTTCTTCCTAAAAAGAAATGTCACCACATAGGGCTTGTTGCTTCGGAAACCAGGCTCAAATAAATAGAGCAATTAATAAATTAATATACAGTCATTATATCTTACTAGTTTAGATAACTCAACGTTGGTTTAGTTTTTTTTCAAAAGATTTATAGTTACTTATGACATTTGCATAATGTTCATTATCGTATTTCAATAAAAACCTTCTCATCGTCCTTTGACTCCCAGGAAATTGAAAGGAAACAGAATCTACAACATTTACTAATCTCGATATCATATGTCGACTTTTATTAAATATCTCCTGTAATTGTCTCGTAGATTTCCAACGATCCTTAAAAAACAGGTTAATTATTTCCTCCTGAATTTCTAATGGAATCGTTCTATTAGAATAAGTGTACCTTTCTAAAGAATTATTGGTATCTTCAAACCAATTCACTGAGATATTAAAGTTTCTAAATATATAATCTTTGAAATCATCAAAATCTATATAAATTTTATGCCTGGTACCCAACCCCTCAGGTATTTTGAAATGCCGGATGCCTGTTCGTTCTATCTCTGGATTATCATCTAAGAAATGCCTTTCAAACGTGACTCGATTAATGTCCAGTTTTTCTACATAAGAAGTTAGAGGAAGTATCATGTCGAATTTATATTTTTCTTTAAGTTCATCACTATGTAATATATCTTCAACTGGTTTGTTTTGTACATCTATATCTTTTTCTATTTCTAATAAAATTATGTTACTACGGTTAAATCCCATTATACTTTCTCCTTCTTCTTTTTAGCTTGCAATTAATAATAAAAAAATAATATAACTGTTTTATTATATTATTTAAAGTTTAATCCGACAAATTATAAAATAAAACGATAATATAGTAAAAAAAACCTAGTATTTAGTTAAATACTAGGTCTAAAATCC
>NZ_WMEU01000016.1 GCF_009856295.1 Pontibacillus yanchengensis
TGTTGTATTAAATAGCCGTTTTCGTCGTTAATAACGCTCTTACGCAACACAACATAATCGTTAAACCACCAATCTAATGCAAAATAACTCTTAGCGTACGTTTTCCGAGTTTTGCTGTCTGGACCCCTAATAAACAAGAATGAAAAAATTATTCCCCCTCCTTCCAATAGAGAATACATAATTCAAGAAAGTCCATGAGATAGGAAATCATGGACTTTCTTACTTCACCACACACACTGAAATCTTAATAAGCATAGAAACTGTAAATTAGTAGGTTAAACGTTGATATGCTCCTTCAAAAAAATCTTTGGTACATTTAAATTTTGAAGATAACCGACTTTTCAAAGTCAGTAGCATTTTCATCTAATGAATACAAACACAATAATTCTTTCTTAAACGATTATTTATTTCTGAAGATATTCTTCTAAAGCTTCTTCAATTAAAATATAGATGTTTCTTTCTTGTAGTAAAGACTGCATTTTTAACTCTTTATGCAAATCCGTTCTTAAATCGAAAGAAACTCTCTTTCTTTCTACCTTTTCATCTTCGTTTCTTCCAACGTTGTTTTCTTCTATATTTTGATTAAGTGCCTGAGTAGGCGTTACATGTTTTTGCTGACGAGATCGGTTCTTCATATCATCGATTTTGGACACGGTTCAACAACTCCTTATAGAACGCATAGTATTGGGAAATAACTTGATTAAGCTCTTTGTTATCTTGAAAACCATATAGTGATAGTCTTCCAACAGGTGCTTTTCTAGTTATGATAGTTTTAAATATAAGATCTGGATAATCTTCTTCAATGAGCTCATTAAACGCTTTTGCATCTGTTCGTCTCACATCATTCATAGTACGTAATATCCCTATAACCTCAGTAGATCGTTCACCATTTTCTTTGGCTCCCCCCACTGAATCTAAAAAATTTGGAATAGCTGAATAACACCAATTAGAACACTCATACATTACCACGACATAGTCACTTGCACATAAAGCATTAGTTGTTTGTTCACTAAGTGATGGAGGAGTATCAATTAATATGAAATCATAATTTTCTCTAATGGGATTTAATGCTTTATCTAAGACTAGACTCGGGCTTCCTTTATAGGGAATACGTTCTCCTTGATAGGTCTTACCAGTGTACAACCAACGAGCAAAAGTCGCTAAAAAATTATTTGCTGGTAATAAATCTAAAGTATCGCTTATTGTGTGTAAATAGGATGGAATATCGTGATATTCCATTGCTTCTAAAACAGAGTTGCCTACAAAATCATTTGATACCTGACCAGACAATAACTCTGTTAAATTCCCTTGTGAATCCAAATCAATAGCTAGTACTTTATAATCTTTGCTTAATAAATGGGCAAGAATACCAGTAGTAGTTGACTTACCACATCCACCTTTTTGTATCCCCATCGTAATTGTAATAGACATCCCTAACTCTCCTTTTCATAAAATATTCTTTTCTTCGTTTCTTCCAACGTTTATTATATATTCTAGAATAAGGACCATCTCTCCTTCTAGTAATCGAATTATTAATAGGGGCGGAATATATCACATGTAAGTAACCATATAATAAAAAAAAGAATGGTTCGAATATTTCTTCGTTTCTTCCAACGTTCTTTCTAATGTTTATATCGGTCTTATTAATTACTAAAATCGTAAGTATAAAAATACTATTTATTTTGTCACAACATAGCAGAAGGGACAAAAAAATGGTAGAATTACTCGTATAAACGAGAAAAACTCCCTCTGCTTTGGCCGGCATGGGAGTTTCTCACACAGATGGGATCGTATCCAATGGGACACGTGCACCCTTCTTCTCATTTAATTATGTGGTCATTATACCATGTGTTTACGGTCCCTTCCACTATGGAAGGAGAAATTTTTATGGAAAGTCAAAATCAAAACATCGGAATAGAAGATTTAAAAGAGGAAGTAATCATAAAAAAAGCCCAGACATTGGCTCGTTGGTATTACCCCAATCCTCAGCCATTTGAGAATTGGTTAAGCAATATAGCTCCTGATAATCTTGTAGTAAAATGCAAAGATACAGGAGAAGAGATTCTCAACACAAAGGCTACGCATAATAATGTCGAACTGGCTTATAAAACTTTTTGGACAGAATATCAGCGAATGAAAAGTGCTCTAAAACAAGATGAAAGAGGAATATATTTTCAATTCTTCCGTGAATATCATTATTCGATAGAGAATAAATTGAGCCATAGTGACAGAACCAGATTATTAAAGCTTGCAATTGCACAATTTAAAAATAAACAGGCTTTTGAAGACAATGGAATTGGCATGACACGTAAAGAGATTGCTGAACTTTGGGGGATTAGTGAGCATTCGACTAGAAATAAAATGTTACCTTATTACCAAAAGATTGGGTACTTAACCAAGAAAAAGGTTGGTCGGTATTGGTACTATTATTTTAAAGAAGAAGCTCTCCTAATGGGAAGGATTAACCATGATGGTAAGTTTGTAAAGATCTTTCATGAAAAACTCTTAGAAGTGTACGAAAACCTAGAAAAAATACAAAGTCGGCAACAAAAACTAAGAAAATACGATGCTTTGGGAACATTACATTTTTTGTTAAGTTATTTTCATTATGAGACTCTATATTTGGTGAAAAACCCTGAGGAATCAATCGTGAAACCAAACGAAGAAATAAACGATGCACTAGAAAGAGAGTCAAGACGCTGTAGAAAGAAACTTAAGCATATGTCCCTTAAAGAACTGGTTAATCGTCTTTCAGCAGCTCATGAATCTACTATCCGAAGAAAAACTATTGAGAAGCATTTAGAATGGATTGAAAGATGTGGTGCTATCAGCATTCATCGGACAAAAGGTGTTAACAGAATAATTGTACATCCCCATTTAGTTGGTAACCATAAAGTACAGGACCAATACATAAGAACAGTTTTAAACCAATTTAATCAACATGAATAAGGCTGGGACAAAACTATAATACCCAGTAGTAAAGTCGAATGTTACTAAGAAAACAAACGTTTATTAATGATAAAAATCCGAACTAATTCGAAACCTCAATAGCAGATTTCGAATTATAGTTCGGATTTTTTATAGGCTAAAACTATTATGTCCCACCTCTATTTTAAAGTACAAAGTTTGGTCACTAGAGGGTGCACTAATGTACAAAGTTTGGTCACTAGGGGGTGCACTAAATGAAGTCAGTATTAATTGCAAAGTTTGGTCACTAGGGGGTGCACTAAATTTATTATCACAATTATTAATTGCAAAGTTTGGTCACTAGGGGGTGCACTAAATGACTTATACATTTCCAAAATCCCATCTATATCTCTTATTCCTCTTTTATGTTTTATGGATTTTATATTTCTGAAGTAAGTTATTAAATTAGTCAGTGTTTCATTTTTATTTAAAGAGGGTGGGCGTATCGTACGAGGACCCGGAAGGTTTTGAAAAAACGTTTCGGGCCGCAAGTACGCCAGCAAGGCGAAGCCGCGGTAGTGCATTTATGTGTTGAATGTGTTGGTTTCATTTACAGTTTTTATGTAGATTACATATTTCTGAAGATTTCTTAAAGCTGATATGATGAAATTAGAAAAGATAATGATTATTGATATGTAAAACCCTTTTTGTTCTTGAATTCAGAATGTTGTCATGACAAATGGTTTCAAAAATTAGCAAGAAAGAAGTAAATGTACATCCCCCCCCCTTCTCCGAAACTCATGATGATAATTTATATATTAAGCAATCAATTCCGATACAAAGCAAAAGGACACCTTGAACAAATCATGATGTCCTGCATTGCTTCATGTCATTTGGAAGTTTTTCTAGATGCCATACCTTAGGTTGTGATTTTCAAGCTAAGAATATACGTCAAAAACGCATTTTGATGTTTCTTTAATCGCTGGAACCACATGAAGAGATTTGACTATCCCTTCTAATTAATCCCATTATCCCTCGTACCAGCAAAAACGTAGCCGCCAATGAAGTTAAAGAATGAAACCAGGACCATCGTTTATATCGTATTAAATCTGTTTTACGCTCTAGCCATGTCTCGAAGATGGTTACAGGCAAGCTGTAGATCCAAAATGCTTGCAGTAAAATGCTCTTCATATTGGAAGTGTAAGAGGTTTGATTAAACCAAACACAAAGCAATGGGAATAAGAGATAGTCGAATAGAACACTGATTTTTAAAAATCTGGGAAACAAGCGCACAGGATATTCAATCCAACCACAAGAAACTGTTATCTTATCAACCAAACTGGATATGAAACATTTCATAAAGAAAATAAGAACCCAATCTTTTCGAGGATGCTTCAAAAATGAAAATGGTGAAACGTATTCAGGGAAGGTTAAAAACTATGACAACATCGTATGTGTCCTACATATAGAAACGCAATATTACATGATCTATAAAGGCTCTGTGAAAAAGGTTTTTTTTCCTACAGGTGAGCACAACTTTCAAAACAGAAAATAATACTGTCATCTCTAAAAATTCATGTAACAACACTTCTTGTACGTAACAAAACCAACCAAACACACTACAAGTTTCTACATTTGAATCCAAGGGGGGGGGCGTTAAGACCTTGTTGTTATAACGGTTTTACGGTATAATTGTTATAACACGTAAAGAGGTGATCATCATGACACGTAAAATTTCGAAGTTCGGCAATTCTCTAGGGATTACATTACCTAAAGATGAGTTGTCCAAGCACAAGTGGGATAATGGCGTTGATGTTGATGTCAAGGTCTATGATGATAAGATTGTTCTTTCTCGTACGAATAAAGTCGACCTACCCCAAGGGATCTCTCCAGACTTCTTTGAAACACTGGAGACAAATTATCATCAGTATGAAGATACCATCAAGGAACTGAAAGATCGTTGAGATATCTCACTGTTCAAGAAGTAATGGCCATCAATTCTTACGTCATCCAACGAACCTCCGCTGGTGAATTCATTGGAGTGAAGGAACCAACGTTGTTGGACTCAGCTGTCCATCGCCCCCAGCAATCGGTTCTAGGTAACGACGCTTATCCAACCATCCCTGGGAAGGCATCGGCCCTTTTGGAATCATTGGCTCAAAATCATTGCTTTCATAATGCGAATAAACGAACAGCCTTTTTAAGTATGTTGCAATTCCTGGCGTATAATTCCGCAGGATTTGGCATGGATCAAAAAACTGCAGAAGACTTTGTGGTAGATATCGTAAATAAAAAATATACGTTTGAGGATATTGTTGAGATTGTTAGGGAGAACGTTACCTAAATAAATGTTCATCAAATGTGATACTATATAGGCAATGGACCAACAAAAAAAGCATAGCCCTTACCCATTTGCAGACAGGACGCTATGTTGATTGAATGGTCAGGGTTTCGGTGTGCGCCGGAACGAAAAAGCCCCTTTTCATGTTTCATTCACACATGTAGGGGGCTTTTTATATGGCCTTTTATATGGGAGATATAAATGCAGGATAAGGCGAACGGAGTTCGCAATCCACATATCACAGGCAAAGCCTGTGAGGGCAGGATTTAATGGATCCGGTAATGACGCCGTTGAATGGATGGATATTCCGGTGAATTATCCATTAATATGCTTGAAAGACTGATATATCAATATCATAGACTTCCAGAATGTTTCGGATAGTTTTTGAGACAGATAGAGTAAGAGGGATTATGTGAGTGATTACTATATAGTAGAAGGTAAACCAACAGAAATCTTAGATAGTTATTTTGAGCAAGAGGATATTCCTTTCACGTTATTTAACTTTAAGATTAGTAAGGTTTACAAAGGTGAAAAAGATATCAAAAGTAAATATATTAAAGTTACACAAGATGGGAATAAAGAAGATTCTTTCCGTTCTCACCCTCTTATGAATATCAATGAAAAATATGTATTATTTCTTAAAGAAATAGAAGATGGTAGACTGATTATGATAGGTGGACCAAACGGTAAATTTGAATATAAAAACGATATAAAAGCATTCCAATCAAACGTTGGTGAAACAGTCAATGACTCTAAATTAAAAAAGATAAATTGAGGTAATAGAGATGAGACATATAAGTATTATTTTACTTTTAGTAAGTACAATTCTAGTTTCCTGTAACCAAAATGAAGATAGTTCTTACTCAGCAATATTAATCTATGAAGGTAATACTTACTATGGAGAAAAGATTGTAAAAAAAGAAGATGTACAATTAGGAGATTCTATTGGGAAAATAACAAAGAAAGTAGAAAAGGAGAAAATGCCAAACGAAGAATTGTCATCTAATTATTTAGATGTCAACACGAATTTGTACAATGTTAAGAACAAAACTGGATATTTAGCTGCTAAATATTTAGAGGATGAAAACAAATACAGGTTATTTAAAATTAAAAAATAAATATTTCTATCCCCTTAAAAAGTTTGGGGGGAGTAAAAAATAAAGACAGCTTTTCAGGGCTGTCTTTATTTTTTACTTTAGTTTAGATATATATCGTTCATATATTGCTGTAAGTTCTAGTTTAACCTAGTTAAGAACGTTGTTATATCAGAGGGTGGCTGAATATGAAAGATGATATAAAGACTAATTACCTTAATTGGTTATTTTTTATTTACTTAGATGGAATAGCGTCAGTTTTCTGATGTGACACTTTTAAAGGTTATGAAATTACTTTGTAACTTTAATCAGAACTAGAACTAAATAGTCTCTGCCAAAATCCTTTTTCTTTTTTCTGATTCTGGCTCTGTTCAGTGTAAACTTGGTCTAACTTATCCTCTGTCCTAAGCCTTATTTGGCGCTCTTTCTCTAGTTCAGCCTCCAGTTTAGCCTCACGTTCAGATTGTTGATCTATGTTTTCGATAGACCTGTTCATTGAATCTATTTGTTCTTGTAACTTTTGGTTTTGCTCATTCTGAACTTGCTCTAATTTAGCTTCAACCCGGAGACGTATTTGGTTCTCTTCTTCTAAAGCCTTCTCTAGTTTAGCTTCAATTTCGGATTTTTGATCCATGCTTTCGAGATATTTGCTCATCGAATCCAGTTTCTGCTGCATCTCGTCCATCTTGGCTACCTTGTATTCCATTTCCGAAAACTTATGTGCGAACATCTCGAACATCTCGTACAAACCTTCTTTTTGAAGAGCATTAGATAGCGCAGTACTCATTTCATCCTGGCGATCAGATGCTTTTTTCTGAACTAATAAAGTTTCTTTGAACAATTCTTCTCGCACTTCATCCAACGTTGGCTTTGGATCACGTTCCATGAACTGTTTAATTTGCTCAATTTTCTTGAATTCCGATTCATGGATAAAACGAGCATTCCGAGCACCTCGGTAAGAATCAATAAGACCATGATTACACCAATCACGAAGCCTGGCGTGATGAACTTCAAACTTTTTGGCTACTTCACCAATAGAATAACCTCCACTCACGTCTTCCCCTCCTAGTTCATTCTGAATTTAGACTGAATTAATAATAAATCATTACGAACTTAGATAATCTATGAAAAGCCTATAAATAAATGTTTGTGCTATCTATGTATTTAATTTAGGTATAGTTCATTCTAATTCCTTTTAATAAGAAAATAAAAGGGGTGCCCATTTTGAATTTAATGAAATAAATTAGAGTAAATCACATATTGAACTATTTTTTTAGAAAACAAAAACTTTCTTCATCAAGAACTCCCCCCCTTTTTGGGGTTCAGTGATAAGATCGATAAAGGGGTTCCTCTAGTAATTTTTGTGGAAACAGATAATGATGCGCAAATACCAAGATCAGAATGAATGTGCGGTTACAGGAGAAAAAAGAGAGGATAATAGAGAGTTTGAAAGTGGCCTGGTTTTAAGCCCGGAAAGGGATTAAAAGGTTGAAAGGTCATTTTAACAATTTAGATTCCTATTAGTTTTCGGTGTACACTGAAACAAAAAAGCCCATGATTTAATCATGGGCTTTTTTTCACAAAATAGTATCCAATGCTAGATGTTAATTTTCATGATTGCTTATAGATTGTATAAATCTTGTCCCTCTGAATAAGCAGACCATTTACTTGTAGCTGTACTTGAAGTCCATCCAATAGAAATACTCCCTTTTCCAAGACCTATGCTACTGACACCTACAGAACTACCAGAAGTCCAAGTGTGAGCTAGTTTAGATCTAACTGCGTGTTGTTCATAGGTAGTTACATCAAATGTTGCAAAAATTTCCCCTTCATGCCAAGAGTACATTCCACCGTCTGAATTATAGTTTGGTAAGATTTCGTCTTGTTGAACGTATCCTACACCATAATTTGTAAGCTTTTGGGGAGAAGTGTAACTAAGGATCTCATTGTGATCAGTATCAAATGTAGTCATTTCATAGCTTTCGAACTGTATATGTTGGTCGAAATCGATAGCAAACGCATCTTTCCCACCTACATCATAATCACTATCACCAGAATCCCAAGAACTTGATCCGTTCCACTCAAAATGTGCGTAAACTTTATTCTCGCCAGTTCTTGTATCATACCAAGCAGTCGGGGTATCAACAGACACAGATGCTGTTGATGAAGCTTCTACAGTATCCCCTCCAAACAGCCCGCTAAGTTTCGCTGTTAGATTTTGTTTTGAGTCTTTTTCAACCTTCACCCATGGAATAAGTCCATATTTGTCCTTTAGTTTATTGTTTATCTCTGATTGACTAGCACCGTTTTGGACCATTTCTCTTAGATCCAATTTTATATTTTCATTTCTTTCCTTTTTTTCGGTAAGTGTAAGCTCCTCACTTTGACCACTCATTCGAGTACTAGAGCTACTTTGAAACTTACCTTTTTGATTATCTTCTTTAGCTTGCACAGGGGGCTTGATGTAAGTGGGTTTTGGATCTGTGTCCTGAGCATAACTCTGAGATGAACCATTCAATCCTGTGAAAAACGCTGGAATAATTAATAGACTAGCAATGCATCCAATAAGAAATTTCTTCACTTTTCCACTTCCTTTTTTAGAATTTGAATAATCATCTAACGTGAAATGTAGCGCTTCCAAATATTAATATTACTGATACCACGAAGACTAAAAATAAGCCGGTAAACATGAATGTAATATATCTACTTCGGTTCACCCCGTACCTTAGTTCCCAAAGACCTAAAGTGATTAAATATAATCCAATAACGATAGCTATCATTGGTAAGACTAAAATCGTTCCCATATTAATCTAAACACCTCCACAAGATTCTTTCTATTGTTATAGAATACTATCATAATTAATGTTTCGGAATAATTATTTATGACGATTTCATCTCTTATTGCATAACAAAAAACGACCACTTTTTGGAGTAGAGTCAGGATTTTGACAATTTACAACGATAAGAAGATAAACGCTGTTATACCAAGGCTTACACGACTTTGTATCAATAGGCTTCACTCTATTGAGAATCTTCCTCAAAACGATGGTTAAAGCATTCTAAGTGTTTCATATACATGCCTCAAAATACTTATCGTTGTTTATCCCAAGATAAATAGTCCTTTTGGTGACTTAACGTTGTAAATCCGCATTTTCCTGACTGGACCCCTAATAAAGTGGTTGGAAAGTAAATAGTTTATAAAACTAGTTTAGAGCGCTGTTATATCGGAGTGTTGCTGAATATGAAAGGTGAGATAGAGAGTAATCAGGATTTTTCGAGCAAAGAAGTAGCCAGGCGTCTTGGCATTGAATCTGTAACAGTGAGGAAATACTGTAATGAGCTTGAGCATAAAGGGTATGAGTTTAAGAAGAATGAACGAGGATGGCGCGTTTTTTAAAGCTGATGATCTAAAAGCATTGGCCTATTTTCAAGTGCTACGAAATCGTGGTAAATCTGTTAGTGAATCTGCCTCATACAAAAGACGATATAAAGATGTTTATGGAACAGCAAGGATATATAGAACGTGTTACAGGAGAAATAAGAGAGGATAATAGGTGGCTTAAAGGGGTCTGGTGTTAATCTCGGAAGGAACTAAAGACCATTTGCTTGTAGCTGTACTTGAAATCCAAGTGTGAGTTACTTTAGCCCAGATATTTAATTTCTTTTAATATACCATTATTAAAAACTCCAAAATATAAAGCAATTAGATAAAGAAGTAAAACAATAAGAACTATAAAAACTAACGTAATATGGGCATTTTTATCTTTTTTTTTTTGTTAAATTCATCTCGATAGTTCTGTTGGACTTTACGCTTATACACTTTATTCTTCATGATTAACCTCCTATATTTTGTGAAATTAAATCATAAACTCTTCTACTAGAATTGAAGTTGGCTTTATCAGCATGTTGTCAAATAAATAGAAAAATCCCCTGAAATAACCCATATATATTATTTAGTATAATTAGCCTGTTTCATACTTAATAGAGTTCTAGTATAATACAGAAAAATATTTCCAACTACAGAAAGGGTGGTATATTTTGAACATATCAATCAAAAAGTTTATAATACTTTCTTTTATATTCTCATTAATCTTTTCTCTTGTCTTTGTTTTTGTGCAAAGAGTGGATACAATATTTAATCCCCCACCGGTTGCACCTACAAAAATAGAAAAAATGGACTGAAGTGCTTCTTATTAAAAATTTTTCTTGTTAATTATTTATGATTTATTTTCCATCCTTAATTAAAATTTGTTACTTTTGGATATTTTTTACAAAAACACTGTAATTCCTATATATTCCATGTATACTATTATGTGTCCCCTAAGAGCTTCAATTTATTATGAAATCATTTAATTAAGGAAAGGATTGTTCTATGAAAAAATCATTAGCAAGTTTAGCAATTTTAAGCACCTTTGTTTTTTCTTATAACACAAGTGTTTCTGCAGATGAGTTAGACACGTCTGAAGGGAAAAGTCAAATCACTTCTAAAGATGGCGAAGAAGACGGGGTAAATGACTCTTCAACTGTCCAAACTAAAGTTACCAAGATTTCCGATAAACCGATTGATGAATTATTTTCCACACAAGGGGCAGGAGAATGGGACTACATAGGTGAATCTGACTTTGCTCGTAAGTCTAAAGTATTTACTTCTGGTGGTGGAGATTTAAAGATATATATTTATCAGCCATATCTTGGTCCTGGTTTTCAATGGAAATATCACCTTAAAGAAGAGGATCCCACGTTTGACGACACAGTTTCCAGCTTTAATTTAAGTAACGAGGAAGGTACCTATCAGGTAGAGTTTAATGTTCGTAGTTATACAGATGGCAATAATGGTAACGCAGAGTTATACTTACTAAAGGACACGAACCCCGCAACCATAGTACAAACAGAATGGTTTGACTGACTATAGAAACATTAAAGAATCTAATGAACATTTAGATGTAGGTGTTCCTGATGTGTATGGGATTGTAAAAAAAATAAACAATTAAACTTAAAAGTCGATTTCTTATTCAAGAGATCGACTTTTAAGTTATGAAATCATTTAATCTCTTAAAGAACTTAATTGGTTTCATAACTTATAGGTTCGGATTTCTTTTTTGGATGATTTAATCTTGGGAACATGGAAAAGTTTATCCGATCTATCAATTTGAGGTTGGGTACTTTTATAGACTAAAATCTTCAAGAGCCTGGTTCATCATGTCATCATTGATGCCAATATATCGTAAGGTGATGGAAGGGCTAGAATGCCCAAATATCTCCTGCAACATCGCTACATCCTTCGTCTTCTGATAGAAGTGATAGCCAAACGTCTTGCGCAACGTATGCGTCCCGATGGGTCCTGGCACCCCACAAGCATCTGCAGCGCCATTGATGATCCGCCAGGCACTGGTGCGATTGATGGGCCCGCCTTTGCGGGAGGGGAAGAGATAATCCGATGCTGCGAGGCCCTTCGTGTATTTTTCGATCTCCTGGCGCAGCGCCGCCGTCATTCGGACCTTTCGTATGTTCCGCGTCTTCTTCTCCCGGATCCGCAGATGGTCCGTTTCCCGCACATCCATCACCCGCAAGGGCAGGATGTCACTAATCCGCAACCCTGAATTGATTCCAAACGCAAACAAGAAATAATCCCGATAACTCTTATGTAAGAGATGCTCCTTCATATCTCGGATCAGTTCCGGATCTCGAATAGGTTCCACACTTTGCTGTCCCAGGCGTTCCTTAGTCATCGCTTAACAACTCGTAGACCCTCGGTTCAATATCCTTTGAATTCGCCTGGTCTGCACAGGATCCGCATACCAGATTATTATCGATGGCCACATAGTAGACGATCTCATTTGGCCTGAAGTCCAGGTGACAATATTGGCAATAACTCACATTCACATGGGTCGTTTTCAAGGTTTATCCCTCCATTATGTCTCATTAAATGAAACGATTTAATACAATATGTTTCATTTTATCATGGAAGGCTTGTCAAACAAAGCGAAAACCCCTTGGGTTCCAAGGGATTTTCGCTTTGTTTGGTCTAGGCATGAACGAAACATAATAGACATTATGTTTCGTTAGGGATTTTAGATATTCTTCCTAAATATGTTTGAAACAATAGACTTATATTGGTTGGAAGGATGGTAAGTAAATTGTTTCATTAAAAATCAAGAATGCACTAGTAGAAAAAGCATGATAAAATAAAAAAACTTCCAAGAATATGAGTGTTAAGGGTTGTAAAAAACACCTTGAATATCCCTTTTATAGGTGAGAGCTATTATAACCTAGCTCTTTATTTTTTGCTTCAAAAACGAACGTATGTTCTTGTATTTGGGGGTAGAGTATGGAAGAGTTTTCAGAACAAGAGCTTATGAAAGATCCGTTTATGAGGAGGTTTCTAGCTGATGAGGAGAATTATAGATTGTTCAAAAACTATCAACAAATGCCTACTGAAGAAACGGCTGTATCTCTTAATAATAAGTTCCAAGAAGAATTGAAGAAGGTAAGGGCAATTAGCTATCTATCGAAATCTATCCACTATTGGGCTGTTGATTTTGATAAGAAACAGAGAAAGTATAGCGAACGTTTTACTGCTACGTTGGACCAGCCACTAGATAATGATGGCGATTACACCCACAAAGACAACCTACAAAGCAATAAAGAAATAAGTTATAAGCCTGCCACATCAATTGAAGACGTTATTCAAAATCCGTCGCTTATGAAGGTTGTTAGTACACTAACGTTAAGACAGAAGAATATTTTGTTTTCTCTGTTTGTATTAGGTCTGACAGAAAATGAAATTGCAGAAAAAAAAGGTGTTTCACAGCAAGTTATATCAAAATCGAAACAAAAGGCTTTAAAGAAACTAAGGGGGGAACTGAATGGTGGAAATGACCTTTGTCGAAATAGTGGCTAACGTAGGTTTCCCGATAGCTGTAACCATTTATCTCCTCACTAGGTTTGAGGGGGAAATCGAAAAACTAGAAAAAGCCATAAACAATTTGAGTAGGAAAATTTCCAATAATCAAGAAGATAGGGGGTAGTGTTGTTATGACTGTTTCTGACAATGAATTTCTTTATATTGAGATCTCTAAGAATCTTCAGAACAAAGTAAAAAAAGAGTTATACCAAACCTCAGAAAATAATAGAGAAGATCTAGAGCAAGAATTACAATACCTTATTTACAGGGAACTAATAAAAGGGAAATTTGATGATGTTCCTGATATATTTAACTATCTAGAAGATAAAAAAAAGACGAGAATAGCATAAAACAGCCTTGTTTATCAGGGAGGGAGTAAAGAAATTATAACTTTGATGAATATCACAGTCCTTGACTCTGAGGTTTGTTGTTTATATGAAAACCAATATATTACGTTGAATTTGTAAGACTCAAAGCTTCCTTTTTAAAATTGATTTTAGCTAAAATTGATATAAATAATAAATCTAAAAATTAACCCCCGATATATACATCGGGGGTTTTCTACGCATAAAGGATGCCTTATATGTTAGTTAGCTACTTAGATATTTTAGATAGTTTTGAGTTTTTGTTGACTTTATTAATAACAGCTATTGAACCAACGAAAGCCCAAACAAAAGCTGTTTCTTGGAAAAACTCACTGAACAAAGAAATAATTAGTACTATAATACTAAGGGCCAAGAAAATAATGTTTGTTCTTTTGATAAAACTTCCTATTGTTTCGCCTTTTTGATAAAAAGGGATAGCTATAAGATAACTTATTGCTAGTCCGAACACGAAGACAAGAAGGCTTTCTACAAAAATATCTCCAATAGCTTCACCAATGCCAGTAAAGTCATCAGCAATTAAGAAGTAACAAGCTAATACTGTAGTGATTTGATAAAACAAAATTATTTTTTTGTTTTCTTTTCCATTATAGACCCATGATATCTTTATTACTTCTTTCATCCCTTTGAAATTTGGTTCAGTTGTCTTCTTAATGGCATAATAGGATAATTCAAGTATAAAATGACCTAAAACCATTAATAAAGCTGCTACAATTGGTGGGGTTTCATTTAAAAAATTTTCCATGATAGTCCTCCATTCTTTTAAAAGAATAGCATAGATTATCATTCTAAAAAAAATATATAGAACATAGTAAAGGACTGTCTATTTACCTTTATTCATAGTCTTTTCTAACCCATCCATTGCCTTACGTAACTCATTTCCTATTTCTTCTCTTTTCTCTTCGTCAGCCTCATTATCCAATGCTTTGGTTAATTCAGTTGCGCGAAGTATTTCTTGAATGAACGAATTATCATTAATTTGTTTTTTTATATCCACAATAACCACACCTTTAAATAAGTTTTGAAATGAAGGAAATCCCTTAACATTCTAAGTCAAGGGATTTCTAATAATATTATGCATTGTTGTCGCGAAGGTTTTGCATCGCTAAGAATAATGCAGTACCCGAAAGAGCTGTAGCAGTTCCTGCTGCTCCAACTGTAGATATAATAAACGCAAGACAAACAGCAAGAAGGATTGCCAATGCAAACGCCGCAAGATATTTCAATCCTGAAAGATCAGTGTTGAACCAATGTCCTTTGGACATTGTGAAGCTCTTATATGCATGATTATAATAAGGTTGACCACGATAATCAGTCCAAGCAGTTAATTGACCAGCGAATTCAATTAAGAAACTAAAGGTATCGTTCGTGAACGCAAAGTCTGTCCAATCAAGTGAAGGGTCATCTGAACCAATGATATGGTAATCACCAAGAGTGTTTTCAACGAAGCCGGTAATGACATCCTTCATACTAGAGCTCATTCCTAAGTCACTTTCGTAATAGTAATAGTTAGTAAGATCTCCGTTACCGTCGTAGAAAGCAATAGCGCTAGCACCAACACCCATTGACATGTTAGAGTCAATATCGCCAGCTACACCTTCTTCAACTGCCACAGTAACTGGTCCAAGGTCTACAGAAAAATCTGTTCCTGTTTTTTCTCTTGCCATAATTAATTCCTCCTTATTTTTTTGATCGACTTAACGATCTTTCACCTTATAAAGAGAAATTTAATTATTAAAATACAACCATCTTGTGATTTTCTTTGTTAAAATTAGAAAAAAATTGGTGATACAATGAATCTTAAATCTCCTAGCTGGAAATCACTCTTTTTTACATTCATTTTCGCATCTATTTATTTAGGTTTTGTATGGCTTACGGATGGAGAAGACGGTTTTTTTGATGTTTGGACTTTCGTTATTTTGTTTACCGTTTTCCCTATTTGCTTTTGGGACTTACAAAGGCTTTTTTTAAAAAAGGATAATAATAATTCCAACAATTAACCCTCACACATGTTGGGGGTGATTCATCTATGTTCCTTCAATTCTTCGTTCCTCATAATGTCGAAAGATATCAGGAACATCATCAAAGTTTCCCTTAATTAATAGAGCATGAAACTAACTATTCCCTGTAAAACATATAAATGATAATATGTATTTATAGTTGTTCTATTTTAATTTTGTTTAGTCTCCTTTATGCAAAGGAAGACGGTCTATTTACTTAATCAAAAGCGTTCTCTTGGAACGATTAACTCAAGACACAAGTGTGTCTTCTAGTAATCTGGAAAAGAGAACGCTTTTTTATTTATAAATGTTAAGGTTAAAAGAGTTGCTGGAACCGTATAGATGATATAGTATGGACCTATACGAATTTTCATTGCTCTCATGAGCCTGATCACGAAGTTTCACGCCCTATTGGGCTGTATGAATTTTCTTAGAAGACGTATGTCTACAAGTCCATATGGAAGGATAACCAGAGCTATGTATATAGGTCTGTATTTTTGTGTCTAAAAATCGTTACAACAAAGGAGGAGAAAAGAATGAATCAGTTCATTCATACCCATGCAAAGGTTTGCTGGAGGGAGTATGTTCCATAATCTAATGATGAAGGTAGAGAAGGAAAAATCCATTTTGGAAGAGTTGTATGAACAATAAGGAAGATCGTTCTTGCCCGGACAGAGCTATTCATGAATGATAGGTCTGCTTTTTTATTGGGTTTGAACACATTACTTGAGGGATCCAGTTAGGTACTAGGAAAAGTGCCAATGGATCCCTCTTTTTTTTGAAAAAAGATCTCTATTTTGCTCAGCTGGTGAAATGGGTCATCTGTAGAGAGGTAAGACTCTATAAACTCTATAAAGCCCCTTGTCGTTGTTGCTGTGATTTGGGTCTGCAGTGTGGCATGAGCACTGCAATATGATGCTCCCCCTTTTTGAGGGATAGAGCAGGCTGTTTATTAGGCTTTAATGCTATTCATGTTTAGAAAGCTACACTTGGCAGCACGCCATATGGTGATGCATCCAAGCTAAAACGAAGTTTTGGATGCGTCACCTTATGGCGTGGTCACTCAAATTAGGGATTTTAAAGCGAAATATGTATGTAGTGCAGTGTAGTACATGAATAAAACATGTAGTGCGATGTAGTGCATAAGTGAAAGGTGTACTACATTGCACTACAAAAAATGGAGGGATTCGATGGGAAAGATCAACCTGAATGTCAGAATCGATGAAGAAATAAAAAATGAATTGGACCTTGTAGCAGATCATATGCACATCAAACGAGCTGAACTTGTACGATTGGCGATTATGCAATTCCGAGAGAGTGGCCACGTAAGCCATGGATTGAGCTACCAGCAAGCTTTACAGGACGTACATCAAGAGTGCCAGGACATAGAAAGCAAGTTACACGAAATACAAGAGTCTAGACGCTCCTCCAAAGGAGAAGAAATGAATGTCGAGAACGCCAATCAAACTATTATTGAACTCAAGAAACATGTACAGAAGCTCGAGAAGGATCTCAGGGGGTGGAATCGTGGGGAAACGGAACGTGAAGAACCAAGTGGATCAAGCATTGAAGAAAATCTATAAGATTGGTGAATCTAAAAAGCAGCTACGAGATAACCATCAAGAAACAGGCATTCATTCTACAACGCAAGTGAAACATGCGTATTCTGTAAGTATGCAGTTTGTACAATGGGCGAAAGGACAGAAAGGAATTAAGGATATTTATAGGCTCAAAAGAGCTCATTATCGGGAGTATTTGACCCATAAGGCGAATCAAGGCGTTTCCAAAGGGCATTTAATGAACATCGAAACAAGTCTTCGATTACTGTCTAAAGGCATGAATCAATTTTCGAAAGATCAAGGTTTCAAGGAAAGAGATTGGGTTCCCAAACAACGGCTCATACACAGCTCAGAGCGCTCCAAAGGGCAAGATCGATCTTACACTAGGGATGAAGTCCAAAAGATACGGGAAAATCTCCCAGAGGGCTCTCAAAACGCCTTAGATCTTCAGAATGCATTTGGCCTTCGGTTAAGGGAAGCTGCCAATCTAAAAGCTGCTCATATTGAAGAAAAGCACGGAAAGTTATATTTTGTGGCCTCGGAAGATAGGGGATCGTTGAATAGTGCTAAAGGACTTACGAAAGCAAGCAAGGCACGTGAAACACCTTGTTTATCAAGGTATGAGGGAAAGGTTAGAAGCATTTTGGCAGAGAAAGAGCAACATCAATTCCTGGCACCCAAGTATAATACGGTGAAAAGTGCTTATAACCGTGCGGTAGAAAAAGCAAAGGTAACGAATTATACAGGATCTCATGGATTTCGTCATAGTTTTGCTCGTGAGCGATTAGAAGCCTCTTTGAAAGAAAGGGGGATTTATAGGGAAGGCAAAGACATCATCAATCGCATGGTTGAAAACTATGATCAAGGGGTTCGGAAAGATGCAGGGATACCTCATTCTGAGCGTAAACTATATATGGAAGTGAACCAATGTGTAGATATTGTGCATCAAGAATTAGGTCACGGTAAAGGGCGTATGGACTTGGTTGCCATTTACATGCGCTAAGTCAATTTATCTTATAATGGGGTATCGCCAGCAAAACGCGGATAGCGTACGCTAAGGATAAAAAACCTTATCACATAGGCTTTTTATCTGTCCTGAATTTCGTTCGTTCTATACAACAGTGTTGTATTAAATAGCCGTTTTCGTCGTTAATAACGCTCTTACGCAACACAACATAATCGTTAAACCACCAATCTAATGCAAAATA
>NZ_WMEU01000017.1 GCF_009856295.1 Pontibacillus yanchengensis
TGTTGTATTAAATAGCCGTTTTCGTCGTTAATAACGCTCTTACGCAACACAACATAATCGTTAAACCACCAATCTAATGCAAAATAACTCTTAGCGTACGTTTTCCGAGTTTTGCTGTCTGGACCCCAAAGACAGCAAGAAGTGCTTCCTGAATGGTTTAAGCAACAAAAAGAACAGGCTCAACGAGAAGATGAACATGATTCTAGCAACGTTTCCGAGAAGACAGCAGCCGAAATTGAAGCCAAGAAAGAAAAATAACGACAAGAGCTCCAAGCCATGGATGGGTAATGTCATCTTGAATTCGAGATACATGCAATGGCTTAGCTTTCCCATGCTCTCAAAAGGTTGATAGGACGGTCTTTTATAAAATCCTGAATAGGAGACGTGTACCCTTTTCCGAATTATTTATAGAGTAATGTTGGTATGGCAGGGATTTCGAATCCTTGCTAGGAAAAAGCTATTTTACATAATACATCTTTCGGAACTCATGGCGGGGATTTATGCAGAACCATACACGCGAGAAGAAGAATGAGCTGTGGAATACGTGTCTTATCAATGTGGGGAACGCGCTTTTGGGAGAGTATCAGAAAAATGCATAGTTTAAGTTACTTTTTTTACTATTTTTTCAAAAATAAAGGTTATCTATTATAGATGTTGAAGTAATAGTTTTAACCACATTTTGTAAAGGGAGATGAAATGAATGATAAAAAAATCAAAACCATTATCTTTGCTTTAACAGTGATGTTATTAATTCCTACCTCGACTTTCGCAAGTGGACCTCAATTGGGACCAGGAGAATGGGATACAATTTTGATAAGTGATTACACAGTATATGATTACCCAGCAGTAACAAAAACTCGTACAGTTCTTTCAGGTGGAGGAAATGTACGAGTTTGCTTAAGTGGTGTTAATAGTGGTAATAAAATTATTGCTGAATTAAGGTCAGATGATATTCTTGATAGAACAGTAACATATATAACTTTCACCGGTAATTATTGTTCAAGCAGTATTAACGTAGATAATTATAAAGATGGTTCTTATGCAGAACTTTATTTAAACATGCAAGGACAATATAGTTCTGACAAGGTGACCGTTCGTATAGATGATTAATATAAATATACAAAAAGCTAATCGATTTGACCGATTAGCTTTTTGTA
Source organism: Pontibacillus yanchengensis (assembly GCF_009856295.1). Lineage (NCBI taxonomy): Bacteria > Bacillati > Bacillota > Bacilli > Caryophanales > Bacillaceae > Pontibacillus > Pontibacillus yanchengensis. Next base: position 1,158 of record NZ_WMEU01000017.1, read on the forward strand.
TTAACTACTACTTTAAAACTACCAATTTCATTTTCTTTTGCTAAACGATTAACTATTTCTTCTATATTTTGTCTAGTTGGCTCACCTCCATACTCTTTCTTTGAAATAAAAATGGTAGCTTTGGATAATTTTTTACCTTGTTCAAGAACCATCCCATTTATTGTTTTATACCCTTCTTCTTTTAAAGATGTTTTTAGTATTTCGGTAAAATCTATTTTTTTCGTTTCATCAGCAGTAGAATGTAAGTCGAATGGATGACCAGTTTTATCGGCATTTACGAATTCAGTAAAGTAATTAATGGATAATCCCCCCCCCAACGTTACAGAAACCACTATAATACAAATGACCAATTTTTTCACTCTATATCCTCCCTATAAACTGTATTGGTGCATGATGAGATTAAACAATTAACTTTTTATCTAGTGTATTTATCTCTTCTTCCAATATGATTGATTATTTCGAATGATTGCAAATATAGCCATTCATCGAGACGACCAAGAGAATCCTCATGTTACCATGAGAAACGTTGATGAGAATGGCTTCGGGAAAAAGAATCGTGACTGGAATCCTGCTTTCTCTAATGCTAAAGAAAATCAAAGAGGTTTTGTTTCTTCTAACGATAAGTGTCTTGATGTGCGGGAGGAATGGGCTAATTATGCAAATAATGCTTTAGAAAATGCTCAAGTCAGCGAACGTATTTCTCACCTTTCTCATGAAGAACGAGGTTTTGAAGAAGTGCCAACGGTTCATCTAGGGCATGAAGCTCATGCGATGGAAAAGCGTGGTGTAGATACAGAACGAGGAAATATCAATCGTGACCGCCAAGAATACAATAGGCATGTAGTGGATCTGCAAAAGTTTCGTGAACAGAAGCAAGAATTATATAAGAAAATAGAACCTAGGTAACAACGTTGGAAGAAACGAAGAAATATTCTAGGGAGTGTTTATATGGCTATTACAATTACTGTAAGGATTCAAAAAGGTGGCTGTGGAAGTCGACAACTACAGGAATTCTAGCTTATCTAGGGGGCTAGTCAGGAAAATGCGGATTTACAACGTTAAGCCACCAAAAGGACTATTTATCTTGGGATAACAACGATAAGTATTTTGAGACATGTATATGAGACACTTAGAATGCTTTAACCATCGTTTTGAGGAAGATTCTCAAAAGAGTAAACCCTATTGATACAAAGTCGTGTAAGCCTTGGTATAACAGCGTTCATCTTCATTATCGTTGTAAATTGTCAAAATCCTGACTCTACCCCATCTAATGAGTCAGGATTATAAAGTTTTAGCAATCGACATGGATTCTCAAGGTAATCTAACTGAATTACTATCAGTACATGTATCCAATGATTTTGTTGGCTCTTCTGTTTTAGAAGCAATGCAGAAAGGAGATACAAAGAGGTATATATATGAAGTATCAGACAACATTGATCTTCTTCCAGCAAAATAATTTTTTAGCGATTTTCCCACGATGGATCTATACAAGTAAAACATATAACGGTGAATATATTCCTTTTAAGAAGAATCCCAGTTTAGCTCTAGATGAATTATTAGATCAAGTAAGGGATGAATACGACTTTATATTGATTGATACGCCACCTTCGTTAAGCGAGCAAACAACAAATGCCTTGTGTGCTAGTGAATATGTTGTGGTTATGTATAAATGCTCTAACTGGTGCTATTCAGTTGTCCCAAACTTTATGGATTCAGTTAAAGGTGCTCGAGAGTTTGTTTATAAGGATACAGAAGTTATAGCTTTTTATCTGTCCTGAATTTCGTTCGTTCTATACAACAGTGTTGTATTAAATAGCCGTTTTCGTCGTTAATAACGCTCTTACGCAACACAACATAATCGTTAAACCACCAATCTAATGCAAAATA
>NZ_WMEU01000018.1 GCF_009856295.1 Pontibacillus yanchengensis
TTTAGTTAAGTCCTCGATCTATTAGTATCCGTCAGCTGCACGTGTCACCACGCTTCCACCTCGGACCTATCAACCTTGTCGTCTACAAGGGATCTTACTCATTTAAAATGATGGGAAATCTCATCTTGAGGTGGGCTTCATGCTTAGATGCTTTCAGCACTTATCCCTTCCGCACGTAGCTACCCAGCAGTGCTCCTGGTGGAACAACTGGTGCACCAGCGGTGCGTCCATCCCGGTCCTCTCGTACTAAGGACAGCTCCTCTCAAATTTCCAACGCCCACGACGGATAGGGACCGAACTGTCTCACGACGTTCTGAACCCAGCTCGCGTACCGCTTTAATGGGCGAACAGCCCAACCCTTGGGACCGACTACAGCCCCAGGATGCGATGAGCCGACATCGAGGTGCCAAACCTCCCCGTCGATGTGGACTCTTGGGGGAGATAAGCCTGTTATCCCCGGGGTAGCTTTTATCCGTTGAGCGACGGCCCTTCCATGCGGAACCGCCGGATCACTAAGCCCGACTTTCGTCCCTGCTCGACTTGTAGGTCTCGCAGTCAAGCTCCCTTGTGCCTTTGCACTCTGCGAATGATTTCCAACCATTCTGAGGGAACCTTTGGGCGCCTCCGTTACCTTTTGGGAGGCGACCGCCCCAGTCAAACTGCCCACCTGACACTGTCTCCGGGCCGGATCACGGCCCTGGGTTAGAATGTCAGTACAGTCAGGGTGGTATCCCACCAATGCCTCCACCGAAGCTGGCGCTCCGGTTTCCAAGGCTCCCACCTATCCTGTACAAACTGTACCAACATTCAATATCAGGCTACAGTAAAGCTCCACGGGGTCTTTCCGTCCTGTCGCGGGTAATGCGCATCTTCACGCATAGTATAATTTCACCGGGTCTCTTGTTGAGACAGTGCCCAAATCGTTGCACCTTTCGTGCGGGTCGGAACTTACCCGACAAGGAATTTCGCTACCTTAGGACCGTTATAGTTACGGCCGCCGTTTACTGGGGCTTCGATTCAGAGCTTCGCCTTGCGGCTAACTCATCCTCTTAACCTTCCAGCACCGGGCAGGTGTCAGCCCCTATACTTCACCTTTCGGTTTCGCAGAGACCTGTGTTTTTGCTAAACAGTCGTTTGGGCCTTTTCACTGCGGCTTCTTCTTGGGAAGAAGCACCCCTTCTCCCGAAGTTACGGGGTCATTTTGCCGAGTTCCTTAACAAGAGTTCTCCCGATCACCTTAGGATACTCTCCTCGTCTACCTGTGTCGGTTTGCGGTACGGGCACCACTTTCCTCGCTAGAGGCTTTTCTTGGCAGTGTGAAATCGGGGACTTCGGTACTATAGTTCCCTCCCCATCACAGCTTGTGTTTGATGCACGGATTTGCCTATGCATCACACTCACTGCTTGGGCGCGCTCTTCCAATGACGCGCTTCCCTTATCCTACTGCGTCCCCCCGTCACTCAAACGGAAAGGAGGTGGTACAGGAATGTCAACCTGTTATCCATCGCCTACGCCTTTCGGCCTCGGCTTAGGTCCCGACTAACCCTGAGCGGACGAGCCTTCCTCAGGAAACCTTAGACTTACGGTGGAAGAGATTCTCACTCTTCTTTCGCTACTCATACCGGCATTCTCACTTCTAAGCGCTCCACCAGTCCTCACGGTCTGACTTCACAGCGCTTAGAACGCTCTCCTACCATTGTCCGAAGGACAATCCGCAGCTTCGGCGGTACGTTTAGCCCCGGTATATTTTCGGCGCAGAGTCACTCGACCAGTGAGCTATTACGCACTCTTTAAATGATGGCTGCTTCTAAGCCAACATCCTGGTTGTCTAAGCAACTCCACATCCTTTTCCACTTAACGTACACTTAGGGGCCTTAGCTGGCGGTCTGGGCTGTTTCCCTTTCGACTATGGACCTTATCACTCATAGTCTGACTCCCAAGGATAAGTCGATGGCATTCGGAGTTTGACTGAATTCGGTAACCCGATGAGGGCCCCTAGTCCAATCAGTGCTCTACCTCCATGACTCTTACCTTGAGGCTAGCCCTAAAGCTATTTCGGAGAGAACCAGCTATCTCCGTGTTCGATTGGCATTTCACCCCTACCCACACCTCATCCCCGTACTTTTCAACGTACGTGGGTTCGGGCCTCCAGCCAGTGTTACCTGGCCTTCACCCTGGACATGGGTAGATCACACGGTTTCGGGTCTACGACCACATACTATTTCGCCCTATTCAGACTCGCTTTCGCTGCGGCTCCGTTTCTTCAACTTAACCTTGCATGGGATCGTAACTCGCCGGTCCATTCTACAAAAGGTACGCCATCACCCATTAACGGGCTCTGACTACTTGTAGGCACACGGTTTCAGGTTCTATTTCACTCCCCTTCCGGGGTGCTTTTCACCTTTCCCTCACGGTACTGGTTCACTATCGGTCACTAGGGAGTATTTAGCCTTGGGAGATGGTCCTCCCGGATTCCGACGGAATTTCTCGTGTTCCGCCGTACTCAGGATCCACTCCGGAGGAAACAGGATTTTGACTACAGGGCTCTTACCTTCTTTGGCTGATCATTCCAGATCGATTCCTCTATCCTGTCTCTTGGTAACTCCAATGGAGTGTCCTACAACCCCAGAACGCAAGCGTTCTGGTTTGGGCTGGTTCCGTTTCGCTCGCCGCTACTCAGGAAATCGCGTTTGCTTTCTGTTCCTCCGGGTACTGAGATGTTTCAGTTCCCCGGGTGTGCCTTTCCTAGCCTATGTATTCAGCTAGGAAGACCGCCCCATTACGGGCGGTGGGTTCCCCCATTCGGAAATCCCCGGGTCATAGCCTACTTACGGCTGACCGAGGCATATCGGTGTTAGTCCCGTCCTTCATCGGCTCCTAGTGCCAAGGCATCCACCGTGCGCCCTTATTCACTTAACTAATGTGAAAAGACGCATCAAATTGCATTCGATGCTTTGTTAAAACATTTATTT
>NZ_WMEU01000019.1 GCF_009856295.1 Pontibacillus yanchengensis
AAGATGAGATTTCCCATCATTTTAAATGAGTAAGATCCCTTGTAGACGACAAGGTTGATAGGTCCGAGGTGGAAGCGTGGTGACACGTGCAGCTGACGGATACTAATAGATCGAGGACTTAACTAAAACAAAAAGCGCAGGCGACTGCTTAGTCCCGTACGCATAAGACAGATCATCGCAAGAGGCGTTAAGCCTCTGGAGAGGATATGACTTATGACGCTAGGGACTAGGAGCCGGAGCTGGATTCCGATCTAGCTCTAGCCCGCCCGAGAAGACGCACCAACCATTCGATGTCACATTCTTATCTAGTTTTGAAGGTATAAATTTAATTTTTTCCTTGCAATACTGGAGAAAGTACGATATACTTTTTTCTGTCCTTGATTTAAAGGAATAACACATTACATAGTCTGGCGGTTTTGGCGAAGAGGTCACACCTGTTCCCATGCCGAACACAGAAGTTAAGCTCTTCAGCGCCGATGGTAGTCGGGGTTTCACCCCCGCAAGAGTAGGACGCCGCCAGGCATTTTCCTTTTAACTATATTCCAACGTAGCTCAGAGGTAGAGCTATCGGCTGTTAACCGATCGGTCGCAGGTTCGAATCCTGCCGTTGGAGCCATGGAGGGCTGTCCGAGTGGTCGAAGGAGCACGATTGGAAATCGTGTAGGCCCTACCGGGTCTCGAGGGTTCGAATCCCTCGCTCTCCGCCAGTTCAACATTAGGCCCGTTGGTCAAGTGGTTAAGACACTGCCCTTTCACGGCAGTAACACGGGTTCGAATCCCGTACGGGTCACCACTTTCATATGGAGGATTAGCTCAGTTGGGAGAGCACTTGCCTTACAAGCAAGGGGTCACTGGTTCGAGCCCAGTATCCTCCACCATATCTTTCACATCTTACTCGTTTGTGAGTATGATACATTGATAGTAACTTAATATTATCGCGGGGTGGAGCAGTCTGGTAGCTCGTCGGGCTCATAACCCGAAGGTCGCAGGTTCAAATCCTGTCCCCGCAACCAAATTTATTTTCTACAACGTCGATATATTGATCGATATAAAAACAAAATGGTCCGGTAGTTCAGTTGGTTAGAATGCCTGCCTGTCACGCAGGAGGTCGCGGGTTCGAGTCCCGTCCGGACCGCCATTAAATGCCTTAAATTGCATACATAAAGACTGGCTCAGTAGCTCAGTCGGTAGAGCAACGGACTGAAAATCCGTGTGTCGGCGGTTCGATTCCGTCCTGAGCCACCATTTTTGTAGCGCAGGCCTAGCTCAATTGGTAGAGCAACTGACTTGTAATCAGTAGGTTGGGGGTTCAAGTCCTCTGGCCTGCATTCTAATGAAAAAATGGAGGAGTAGCGAAGTTGGCCAAACGCGGCGGACTGTAAATCCGCTCCCTCTGGGTTCGCAGGTTCGAGTCCTGCCTCCTCCACCATTTAACATTTTAATTAAAGTAGGGGTATAGTTCAAAGGCAGAACAGCGGTCTCCAAAACCGCCAATGTGGGTTCGATTCCTACTACCCCTGCCATTTTATTGTGGCGGCTATGGTGAAGTGGTTAACACACCGGATTGTGGCTCCGGCATGCATGGGTTCGAGTCCCATTAGTCGCCCCATTTTTTATCATTGGGCCATAGCCAAGCGGTAAGGCATCGGTTTTTGGTACCGTGATGCGCTGGTTCGAATCCAGCTGGCCCAGCCAAGATTCATTATAAGATGCGGAAGTAGTTCAGTGGTAGAACACCACCTTGCCAAGGTGGGGGTCGCGGGTTCGAATCCCGTCTTCCGCTCCATTTTCTATATATAAGTATAATTGTTGAACATCCAGCATAAGATGTCATATAATAATAAATGAATCTTAAAATGGCGGTATAGCCAAGTGGTAAGGCAGAGGTCTGCAAAACCTTTATCACCGGTTCAAATCCGGTTACCGCCTCCAATACTATGCCGGTGTGGCGGAATTGGCAGACGCGCACGACTCAAAATCGTGTTCCTTCTGGAGTGCCGGTTCGAACCCGGCCACCGGTACTGGTTAGAACTTATAATATTTAATAATAAAAAACGATGAAATATAAAGGATTTCTACTTAGGTAGGAATCCTTTTTTTAATGATCTTTTTTAGGGTGTCTCTCCTATACAAGTCAGATTCATCATTTTAAACTTAAACGAGATTAGTCTAGGTTCTAGACAAACCCTGTGCCTCCTCGTACTATCAAAGAATACAATAAGGTGAAGTTTGTAAAGGAGGGGGTGTGAATGGGAAGTCATTGAAATTATCCAGATGTATCAAACCCTTATCATACTTGAAGTTCTTGAGCATTTAGAAGAAGATATAGAGGAGGTTGCTTCCTTACCAAAAGGAAGTCGAGTAGTAAATTCTAAATTCTGTACCAAATTTTGATAATGAATCCCATGTTAGATTTTTCTCCAACATAGAGGAGATACGTGAAGATTTGGGGCCTTCCTAACCATTGAGGATCATGTAACATTGGTGCGTAATAAGATAAAAATCGTTTTATATTTATATCCTTTTGTATAGGACAATAACTTCAATAAAATGCTATTTTGAAAAGTATGCTCAGCATTAGAATCGATTAAACACAATAAGAAGTATTTTTATGTTAAAGCCGTAATAAAGTGAATAGGCTGAATGATTCGTCGAATACTGTCACTATTTTGGTTGTATTTGGCAAGTAAAAAATGTAGGGAATGGCATTCAAAAATGTATGCCACTTGCCGCCTCTAAATTATCGGTGAGTTAATGATTCTTTGTACCTGAAACTATCGCCTGTAAACAATAATAAATGG
>NZ_WMEU01000020.1 GCF_009856295.1 Pontibacillus yanchengensis
TGTTTATGGCATTCTAATAATGTAAGGATTGGCATTTAATTTATGCCGGCCCCCGCGGGGGCCGGCATAAATTAAAAAAGTCACTTGCCAACCCCTCATAATAACTTTAAACTCCTCGTTGGACCAACAACGTTCGACAGGAGGCTATTAGGAGATGTTAGCAGTGACTCAAATAAAGTATATCAAACATGAAGTAAATCAAAAAGGTGATTCCTATTCCGATATTGGTAGACGTATGAGGTTGGACCCTCGCACAGTTAAGAAGTATGCCAACAAAGGAGACTTTACGGAGAGAGAAAAGCAGGAGCGTCTTTCACCCGTTATGGATCCTGTAAAACCTATCTTAGATAAATGGATTAAAGAAGATTTAAAAAAGAAGAAGAAAAACCATCGTACTGCAAAACGTATGTTTCATCAGTTGGTGAAGTATCATAGTTTCATTGGATCCTATAGAACTGTACGAGCCTATGTATCTAAGAAAAAGAAAGCGTTAAAAGAGTATATAGAAGAGGCGTCACTACCTCTGGAATCTATCCCTGGGACAGCACAAGTAGACTTTGGAACAGCCCCCTTTCTATATCATTCTGAGGTTATTGACCTTCCTTACTTGGTCATGTCATTCCCATACAGTAATTCATTCTATTTTCAAGTTTTTCCTTCGGAAAACACGGAATGTCTACTCGAAGGGCTACAACGCATGTTTCATCATATGGGCGGAGTTCCACATACAATTCGGTTTGATAACCTTTCACCGGCTGTAAAGAAAATAGGCGCTAAGGGAGAACGTGCTCTAACGGATACTTTTGAGCGTTTTGTTCTTCACCATGGATTTCACTATGAGTTTTGTAATCCTGGCAAAGGAAATGAAAAAGGCCATGTGGAAGCCATGGTGAAATACGTACGGAATAATTTCTTATTACCAGAATGTACCGTTCTTGATCTAGACCAATTCAATGAAACCTTATGGGAATTAGCTGAAGAAGATCGAGATCGTAGCCATTATGAAAAGCAAGTTTTACAGTCAAAGCTTTATACAGAAGAGCAAGAGAGGTGGCTTATGCTTCCAGAGAAGTCGTTTGAGTGTGTAAGGCACCAGGAGGTAAAAGCAGATAAATATGGTTTTGTCTCAATTGATCAGAAACAATATTCTACCTCCCCTCGTTTTGCGAAGCAGGTTGTCCGAGTTCGTATTACCTATCGATTTATTGTGATTCTAAATGAACAGAATGAGGTTATTGTTAAACACCATAGATTGTACGGAGTAAAGAGAAAATCCATGGTCTGGCAGCCCTATTTGGACTTATTATCAAGACGACCCAGAGCGATAAAGTATTCAAGCTTATATGAACAATTTCCCCAGATATGGACGGATTACTTGAACAATTGTACAGAAGAGGAACAAAAATCAGCTTTACGGCTATTAGGGAAGCTCTTAAAGAACAATGACTTTCGTTTATTGAATCAGGCGTTACAATCAGCCTCTGTCCATGGTCATCCAAGTGCTGATCAAATAAAACATTGTTTCTACTCTTTACTTCATGATGACCATCCATATCAAACAATCAAACCAACCGTAGAGGTACCTCAGGTACCTGTGGCATCCAGAGGTTTATCACACTATGACTCCCTGTTTCAGAACGGGGGTGAGATCAAATGAATGAACAAATCGAGGCTTATGCGAAACGGTTGAAGCTGAGTTGGATACGAGAGCATTTTGATGACGTTGAAGCAGAAACCAATAAGGAATACCTACTGAAGTTATTTGAGAAGGAAGTAGAAAATAGAGAGGAACGCAAGATCAACCTATTACTTAGCCAGGCTCAACTCCCTAAAACAGGAGATAACCCGTTTGAGTGGGAGCATATTCAAATCCCTCAAGGGATTGATAGAGAAACCATACTGAATGGAGATTTCATTCATAACCGAGAGAATCTAATTCTATATGGAGGTGTTGGGACAGGGAAGACATACTTGGCATCCTTGATTAGTCTGAATGCCATACATAGGTTTGGCAGTAAAGTTAAATTCTTCACCGTGGCATCTTTAGTGAATAAACTCATTGAAGCCAATCAGAATGGAAGCTTACAGAAGCTATTGAAACAAATTAAGAAGCTGGATCTTTTAGTTTTAGACGAATTGGGATACATCCCTCTTCATAAAGAGGGAGCAGAGCTTTTATTTCAAGTTATATCTATGTGTTACGAAGATAAGAGTATTGTTATCACAACAAATCTACAATTTGGGCAATGGAATCACGTATTTGGAGATCCCATCCTTACGGAAGCAGTGATTGATAGGCTGATACACCATTCCCATTTATTATTGTTTACAGGCGATAGTTTCAGGTACAAAGAATCATTAACTCACCGATAATTTAGAGGCGGCAAGTGGCATACATTTTTGAATGCCATTCCCTACATTTTTTACTTGCCAAATACA
>NZ_WMEU01000021.1 GCF_009856295.1 Pontibacillus yanchengensis
AGGCGAACTTCTTCATTTTATGGAGAGTTTGATCCTGGCTCAGGACGAACGCTGGCGGCGTGCCTAATACATGCAAGTCGAGCGCGTGAAGCAACATGATCCCTTCGGGGTGATTGTTGTGGATCGAGCGGCGGACGGGTGAGTAACACGTGGATAACCTACCTTTGAGATCGGGATAACCCCGGGAAACCGGGGCTAATACCGAATGATCTGTTAGACCGCATGGTCGAACAGCAAACGGCGGCCTAGCCGTCACTCAAAGATGGATCCGCGGCGCATTAGCTAGTTGGTAAGGTAACGGCTTACCAAGGCGACGATGCGTAGCCGACCTGAGAGGGTGATCGGCCACACTGGGACTGAGACACGGCCCAGACTCCTACGGGAGGCAGCAGTAGGGAATCTTCCGCAATGGACGAAAGTCTGACGGAGCAACGCCGCGTGAACGATGAAGGTCTTCGGATCGTAAAGTTCTGTTGTTAGGGAAGAACAAGTGCCAGAGGAAATGCTGGCACCTTGACGGTACCTAACCAGAAAGCCCCGGCTAACTACGTGCCAGCAGCCGCGGTAATACGTAGGGGGCAAGCGTTGTCCGGAATTATTGGGCGTAAAGCGCGCGCAGGCGGTTCCTTAAGTCTGATGTGAAAGCCCACGGCTCAACCGTGGAGGGCCATTGGAAACTGGGGAGCTTGAGTACAGAAGAGGAGAGTGGAATTCCACGTGTAGCGGTGAAATGCGTAGATATGTGGAGGAACACCAGTGGCGAAGGCGACTCTCTGGTCTGTAACTGACGCTGAGGCGCGAAAGCGTGGGTAGCAAACAGGATTAGATACCCTGGTAGTCCACGCCGTAAACGTTGAGTGCTAGGTGTTAGGGGGTTTCCGCCCCTTAGTGCTGAAGTTAACGCATTAAGCACTCCGCCTGGGGAGTACGGCCGCAAGGCTGAAACTCAAAGGAATTGACGGGGGCCCGCACAAGCGGTGGAGCATGTGGTTTAATTCGAAGCAACGCGAAGAACCTTACCAGGTCTTGACATCTTCCGCTATCCCTAGAGATAGGGAGTTCCCTTCGGGGACGGAATGACAGGTGGTGCATGGTTGTCGTCAGCTCGTGTCGTGAGATGTTGGGTTAAGTCCCGCAACGAGCGCAACCCCTAATCTTAGTTGCCAGCATTTAGTTGGGCACTCTAAGGTGACTGCCGGTGACAAACCGGAGGAAGGCGGGGATGACGTCAAATCATCATGCCCCTTATGACCTGGGCTACACACGTGCTACAATGGATGGTACAGAGGGCAGCGAGACCGCGAGGTCAAGCAAATCTCAAAAAACCATTCTCAGTTCGGATTGCAGGCTGCAACTCGCCTGTATGAAGCCGGAATCGCTAGTAATCGCAGGTCAGCATACTGCGGTGAATACGTTCCCGGGCCTTGTACACACCGCCCGTCACACCACGAGAGTTGGCAACACCCGAAGTCGGTGAGGTAACCTTTTTGGAGCCAGCCGCCGAAGGTGGGGCCAATGATTGGGGTGAAGTCGTAACAAGGTAGCCGTATCGGAAGGTGCGGCTGGATCACCTCCTTTCTAAGGATAATACGGAACTAGAGCCTTGCCTCTTGGCAGGGTTCTAGCGACAGCACTTTCAGTGCTATACAAACGGTGTTTACA
>NZ_WMEU01000022.1 GCF_009856295.1 Pontibacillus yanchengensis
TCGATCCACAACAATCACCCCGAAGGGATCATGTTGCTTCACGCGCTCGACTTGCATGTATTAGGCACGCCGCCAGCGTTCGTCCTGAGCCAGGATCAAACTCTCCATAAAATGAAGAAGTTCGCCTTTGCATCATTCAAAATGATTACTGGCTAATTCGTTAAAAAATTAACAGGTTGTTTACAAGTTGTTTTGTTCAGTTTTCAAAGATCAAATGTTTATTTGGTGGAGCCTAGCGGGATCGAACCGCTGACCTCCTGCGTGCAAAGCAGGCGCTCTCCCATCTGAGCTAAGGCCCCATAAATGGTCGGGAAGACAGGATTCGAACCTGCGACCCCATGGTCCCAAACCATGTGCTCTACCAAGCTGAGCTACTTCCCGTATAATGGTGCGCCCGAGAGGAGTCGAACCCCTAGCCTTCTGATCCGTAGTCAGACGCTCTATCCAATTGAGCTACGGGCGCTATTTTTAGGCAAATTAAATGGTACCGAGGGCCGGACTCGAACCGGCACGGTAGAAGACCTACCGCAGGATTTTAAGTCCTGTGCGTCTGCCAATTCCGCCACCCCGGCAAGGACTTTATAATGGAGCGGAAGACGGGATTCGAACCCGCGACCCCCACCTTGGCAAGGTGGTGTTCTACCACTGAACTACTTCCGCATATTAAATTTATGGTGCGGGTGGAGGGACTTGAACCCCCACGTCAAGAGACACTAGATCCTAAGTCTAGCGCGTCTGCCAATTCCGCCACACCCGCTAAGTGTGTATATTGGTGAGCCATGGAGGATTCGAACCTCCGACCCTCTGATTAAAAGTCAGATGCTCTACCAACTGAGCTAATGGCTCTTCATTTCAAGATTTAATGAATTAATGGTGCCGACCGAGGGACTCGAACCCCCAACCTACTGATTACAAGTCAGTTGCTCTGCCAGTTGAGCCAGGTCGGCGTAAAAATGGTGGAGGATACTGGGCTCGAACCAGTGACCCCTTGCTTGTAAGGCAAGTGCTCTCCCAACTGAGCTAATCCTCCAAATATAAATGCCTGGCGGCGTCCTACTCTTGCGGGGGTGAAACCCCGACTACCATCGGCGCTGAAGAGCTTAACTTCTGTGTTCGGCATGGGAACAGGTGTGACCTCTTCGCCAAAACCGCCAGACTATGTAATGTGTTTCCCTCAATTTCAAGGACAAGATATATTATATTGTTCCTTGCGGAAAAAATCAAGGGGTTATTTAAATTTTTTGAAGGTAGTACCTTCAAAACTAGATAAGAATGAGACATCGAATGGTTGGTGCGCCTTTTCGGGTTCGAGCTCCAGCGACTGCCGAAGCAGTCGCCTGCGCTTTTCGTGTTTAGTTAAGTCCTCGATCTATTAGTATCCGTCAGCTGCACGTGTCACCACGCTTCCACCTCGGACCTATCAACCTTGTCGTCTACAAGGGATCTTACTCATTTAAAATGATGGGAAATCTCATCTT
>NZ_WMEU01000023.1 GCF_009856295.1 Pontibacillus yanchengensis
ACAAGGTAGCCGTATCGGAAGGTGCGGCTGGATCACCTCCTTTCTAAGGATAATACGGAACTAGAGCCTTGCCTCTTGGCAGGGTTCTAGCGACAGCACTTTCAGTGCTATACAAACGGTGTTTACATAGTTGTTTTGTTTAGTTTTGATAGATTAAATCTATATAATGGAATGGGCCTGTAGCTCAGTTGGTTAGAGCGCACGCCTGATAAGCGTGAGGTCGGTGGTTCAAGTCCACTCAGGCCCACCATTCCTTATTTTCGTATACGGGGCCTTAGCTCAGATGGGAGAGCGCCTGCTTTGCACGCAGGAGGTCAGCGGTTCGATCCCGCTAGGCTCCACCAAACAGTACCTTGAAAACTAGATAAGAATTCGACATCCAAACCCAACGTTATGTAAATAACGATGGAAATAAATGTTTTAACAAAGCATCGAATGCAATTTGATGCGTCTTTTCACATTAGTTAAGTGAATAAGGGCGCACGGTGGATGCCTTGGCACTAGGAGCCGATGAAGGACGGGACTAACACCGATAT